>NZ_CP101510.1 GCF_024380015.1 Photobacterium atrarenae | reverse complement strand
CTTGTATCTCCTTATGCAATGGTCCCGTCAATCATATGACTCCACCTCAAATTGGCCACCCAATGAGGTTAAAAGTTGAACATTGATCAACCAATATCGGCATAAATGTGATCGTGGTTAACCAAATTGAATCCCGAGAGCGTCAACCACCGGCAGGAAAACGCACTTGGAAAATCAATAAAAATGACGACATGGGCCGCTATTTATCGGAACCCGATAAATAGCGGCCCATGCGATACAGGTTGAAATAAGACAATGCGAGCAAGAATACCCGCCTATAAATGGTTAACCAATTACCCTACTAGGCAGACGGCGGGGAGATCGAGGCGACCAGGAAGTCAATCATGGCCCGAACCTTGGCGGGCGGGCGGCGATCCGGCGGGAACAGGATATAAATCCCCCCCAAGTCAAACATTGCCTGATCGAGTTCCAGCGCGATCAGCTCTCCCCGGGCCAGCGCTTCCCGGACAATAAAATCCGGCTGATAAATCATGCCTTGCCCGCCCAGCGCAGCTGCCAGCAAAGCATCACCGCTGTTGGCCTGGAGGTTACCCTGCACCGGTACCTGAATTTCACCTTCCCGGCCAAAAGACCAAAATCCCCGCCCCTGCCAGGGCGCAAGGGAATAGCTCAGGCAATTATGGCCGGACAAGTCCGCAACACTTTGTGGCGTGCCGTAACGGGCCAGATAGTCTGGTGATGCACAAACCAGCATTGCGGTGTTGCCCAGACGCCGGGCTTTGAGCGAGCTGTCGGCCAGATGGCCAATCCGGATCATCAAATCCCATCCCTCCCGGATCAAATCCTGCTGGCTATCACTCAACCCCAGCTCAACCTCAACCTGGGGATAGCGGCGACTGAAGGCCGGCATTAACGGTGCGATAAACTGAATGCCAAACGAGAACGGTAAATTGATCCGTAAACGTCCGACCGCTTCAACACGCTGAGCCGCAATTTCCGATTCTGCTTCGTCAAGCTCCTTCAGGATCCGCCGGCAAGCTTCCAGGTAATCTGTGCCGGAATCAGTCAGCGACAGCCGCCGCGTAGTGCGGTGCAACAACTTAACCCCCAAGCGGGTTTCGAGGGCGTCCATATGTTTGGTGGCCATCGTCGGCGACATGCCCAAGGAGCGCCCCGCTGCTGACAAGCTGCCCTGTGCCGAGGCTGCCATGAAAACCCGCATACCGGTAATACGGTCCAACATCTATTTCACACTCCTGGTTAAAACTGTTACGCATTTATTATAGGTTCTCACTTCTGAGTGAATGCGTTAGTGTCCGTTCAAAGTAATGCAAAGGTTTCAAGGTGAATCATGATGTCCCTCACAGAAACTAAAACAGAACGCGCCACTCAGCCGGTTTTGTTTATTCCCCACGGTGCTGGTCCCTGCTTTTTCATGGACTGGAAACCCGCCGGTATCTGGGATGCCATGGCCCGCTCTCTTGAAGCGCTCCCTCATACACTGCCGGCCCGCCCCCGTGCGATCCTGATCATTTCTGCCCACTGGCAAACGACAGGGTTTCGTGTGAGCGCCACTGAACAGCCCGAGCTGAACTACGATTTCTATGGTTTTCCGGCCCATACCTACCGGCTTCGCTACCCGGCCCCCGGCTCACCCCAACTGGCCGGAGAAATCGGAGCGCGGCTTTCCCAAGCAGGTCTGGACTGCCAGCCCGATCCCGGACAATGCTTTGATCACGGCGTATTCGTACCGCTGAAACTGATGTTCCCCGAAGCCGATATCCCGGTGGTGCAGCTCTCGCTGCAAAGCAGCCTGGATCCGGCGTTACACCTTGCAGCCGGCCGGGCGCTGGCGCCGTTACGGGATGAAGGCGTGTTGATCATCGGCAGCGGCATGAGCTTTCACAACATGCGTGGGTATGGCAATGCACAATTCAGCGCCCCTTCAGCCGCGTTTGACGACTGGCTAACCGGGGCTATCGGCGCCGACAGCGCACGTCGAGAGGCTGCATTGTGCCAGTGGACACAAGCCCCAGCAGCCTTGCAGTGCCACCCTCCCGGCGACGAAGAGCACCTCTTGCCGCTGATGGTTGCTGCCGGTGCAGCCGGTACAGACAGCGGCCACAAGGTTTTTTCGGCGCAGGTGATGCAAGTCCGGTTGTCAGCCTTTCGCTTTGGCTGAGCAGCCGGGCCCCATCGCTACTGCTCAGCCGACGCAGCAAACCGATGAAATAATTCAGGCAGTTCACACCATTGGTAAAAAATACGGCATGTAACATCAGATTTATATTCTCAACGGAACAGATGAAGGAGCAGCTCCCATGCATTTCAGTACCGCCCCTATGGCACCGGCACACGATCCCCGGGCCGATCAGATCACCCAGCCGGTGATGTTTATTCCCCACGGCGCCGGCCCCTGTTTCTTCATGGCGTGGGAGCCTACCGACACCTGGGATGCCATGGCCGAATTTCTCAAAGGGGTGGCGGCCACCTTGCCGGCCCGTCCCCGGGCGATCCTGATGATTTCAGCACATTGGCAATCCCCGGGGTTTCGGGTGATCAGCGCTGAGCATCCTCATCTGAAATACGATTACTTCGGGTTTCCCGACCACACCTATCAGCTCACCTACCCGGCGCCCGGTTCACCGGCGCTGGCAGCGCAGATCACACGCCTGCTGACCGAGGCCGGACTGGATTGTCAGCCGGATGACGCGCAAAGGTTCGATCACGGGATGTTCATTCCGCTGAAGCTGATGTTCCCTGAGGCCGATATCCCAGTGGTCCAGCTGTCGCTGCGCAGAGACTACGATGCGGCCGCGCACCTGGCCGCCGGCCAGGCGCTGACCTCGCTGCGGGACGAAGGGGTGTTGATCATCGGCAGCGGCATGAGCTTCCATAACATGCGGGGCTATGGCGATCCGCGTTATACCGCTCCCTCAAAAGCCTTTGATGACTGGCTGACCCTGGTCGTAGGCACCGAGCCGTACCGGCGGTCGCTGGCCCTGCGCCAATGGGATCGTTCAGCCCCCTATGCTCAGCACTGCCATCCGCCGGGTGCCGAGGAGCACCTCATCCCACTGATGGTAGCCGCCGGCGCCGCCGGGAAAGATCTGGGCCACAAAGTCTATTCCGAGGAAGTGCTCAAGACCCGGCTCTCGGCCTTCCGTTTCGGCTGACCTCGCGCAGCCCCGTATCCGTTAGCAAGCACAGGACCATGATGTTATTACACGCAAAAGAGCGAACTCTCGACTTATCTACCCCGCAGGTGATGGGGATATTAAACATAACCCCCGACTCATTCTCCGATGGCCACCGTGATGAGCCCGTAATGTTCCGGGTTGAACAGATGGTTCAGCAAGGCGCGGCGATCATCGATGTGGGCGGCGAGTCGACCCGGCCGGGCTGGACCCCAATTTCCGAACAAGCGGAGATGGATCGTATCTGTCCGGTGATCGAGCGCATTGCGCACTCATTTGACGTCATGATTTCAGTCGATACGTACAAGGCTGCCGTGATGAAAGCAGCATGCGACGCCGGTGCGCATTTGCTGAATGATATTAATGGCTTCCGAAATACCGATGCTATTGACTGCGCCGTTGATACGGGCGCGGCACTCTGTGTGATGCACATGGATGGCGATATCACGCATATGCATAACGCCGTGGCAGAGCGCGATATTCTGCAGAACGTATCTCGTTTTTTCCGCCAGAAAGTAGATGAATTAATTGCGGCGGGTATTGACGGCAATCGTATTCTGCTCGACCCAGGGTTTGGCTTCGGCAAAACCCACCAACAGAACATGCACCTGCTGAAGCATCTGTGCCGGATTGAATATGGAATGGACTATCCGCTCTTAGTCGGATTGTCACGTAAGCGGATGGTTGGCGAGATGATCGGTAAAGCGGTCCATGACCGCACGACCGGCAGTGTCGCGGCAGCGATGTATTCCGTACTCAATGGCGCCAAGGTCGTCCGGGTTCATGATGTCGGCGAGACCGTTGACGCACTCAACGTCATCCGCCACCTGGCGCAGGCGTAACCCGGTGCTCCCTTTGAGACCCAATGATGTCGCCTCAGACTATTTTCACCGGAGAGGATCATGAGCACAGAGACATTCGGGATCCAGTTTTCAGTGATTGCCCACTTATGGCGCCGTCACTTAGATCAGCAGCTGGCCCAAGCCGGGTTCAATGACATCAGCTGGACTCCCTTACTTCATCTCGATGAATTCGGCGACGGCATCAACCAACAGTCCCTGGCATCCTCCGTCGAGATTGAGGGTTCGAGCCTGGTCCGCTTATTAGAGACACTCGAGCTGAGAGGCCACATCATCCGGCAGACCGATCTTCAGGATCGCCGCTCCCGGCATATCTACCTGACAGATGCCGGACGCCGGCGAGTCGCCGTGTTGCGCCAGCACTTACGACAAATCGAATCAGATATACTGCTCGATATCTCCGATGAACAGATCGCAACCACGCTGGCAATGCTCAGCGGATTAAAGCAGAAGTTCCAAGGATAATTACAGAATGCGATCAGCATACAGGAGTCGCTCCGAATCGCCCCATAAATCGGCTATTGTCACCCGTCTCTGGTTTCAATCGCGTCCCCCCATCACCTCTTACGATTCATACAAGGCACGATGATAAATAACCCGACCACAATGACCTTTTTTGAACGGTTTGAAGCTGACATTCTCTGCGGCAAAAAAACCATCACCATCAGAGATGCTTCTGAGCAGTATTATGTTCCGGGCACCACAGTCGAGGTATCCACATTTGAAGATGGCCGCGTGTTCTGCCAGCTGGAAATCCTTGCGGTCGAGCCGATAGCATTTGAAGAACTGTCCACATTTCATGCCGCACAGGAGAATATGACCCTGCCTGAATTAAAGACGGTGATTACAGACATCTATCCGGGCATCCACGAGCTTTTTGTCATCACCTATCAATTGTGCGAGCCCTCAGTGGTAACCGAATAACAACTTTATTTCCCCTGGCTCAGCACCCTGGATAGGAAGTGAGCGGGGGAAAACATCATTGCGTTCAAAAATTAACCAATCAACATTTTCATTTGGGTATACCCCACTGCGACCAGTAGATTGCGGCACAAAACCCTTCACGCGACCACTCAAATGCGATAGCATGATTTGCGACTACTTATATGCGACGTTTAAGACATTTTTGACACAAGGACGCGCCGATGTTCATCCGGGCTTACCTGCGGGCCTCCACCGACGAGCAGAATGCCGAGCGGGCCAAAGACACCCTCAACCGCTTTGCCGCTGAACACAACCAGCGGATCGCCAGCTACTACATTGAGAACGTCAGCGGCGCCCAGCTTGAGCGCCCGGAACTGCAACGACTGCTGACCGACACCCAGGACAACGACATCCTGCTGGTTGAGAACATCGACCGCCTGACCCGTCTCAACGAGAACGACTGGAAAAGCCTGAAGCAGAGCATCGAGCAGAAGGGGCTGCGGATTGTCAGCCTGGACGTGCCGACCTCCTGGCAGGCCATCGACAGCGCGCGGATGACCAACAACGATCCGATCATCAAAGCGGTGCTCGATGCCATCAACAACATGCTGATCGACCTGATGGCTGCCATGGCCCGCAAGGACTACATCACCCGGCGTGACCGCCAGGCTCAGGGAATTGAGCGCGCCAAAGAAGAAGGCAAATACCGCGGCCGCCAGGCCGACCCCGAACGCCACCGCAAGGTGCATTACTACCGCCATGAGAAAGGCCTGAGCCTGAGTGAAGTCGCCGAAGCGACCGGCTACAGCCGATCGCAGGTGTGCCGGATATTGGCGAAGGGGACGGAAACGGGGTGAGGTGGTCACACTTCCCCTTGCTCATTAACATTAGCCAACTCGCCCTTTTAGGGTGGGTTAGCGTGTATGAGAGAAGGGTAAGCTTTTGATATGACAGATACAAAAAAGCCCGCTATTCGCGGGCTTTCCTGATAGAATCGTTGCAACTTAGTTCGCAAGGGCTGTCTTTCGAGAGCTTACCTGAAAAGTATTCCAAGTGCTTACACGGCAATTCTAAGAGATCGAACAACATAATGCAAGCTGCAGACTACCAACAACTTCAACATGATATCTCACTACCGCGGCTATCCAGTTACCAGCATTTCTTTCAGCCCGACGAACCCAAAGCGCTCTATGGTTACTACTGTTGGAACGAAGCCATTTCATCGGCTTTTTTCAGGTTGATTGGTATCGTCGAGATCACGCTCAGGAACAAAATACACCGGGCACTCAGCCAGCACTATCACAATGGCCAGTCTAACGGTTCCAAGCTGAGCAATGACTGGTATAATTTTTTGGATCTGAATGCTCACTCAGAAAAGAAAATTTTGACTGTCACGCACAGATTCAAAAAAGGAAAATGGCATCCCAAACAACCCGCTCTCAGCCATGATGATGTGATCTCGCGGATGACCTATGGATTCTGGCCCAAAGTGCTCGATATTCGTCAGGACAAACAAGGCTGTGCCGTGCCATGGGGGAAGATCATTCCAAATGTTATTCCCCACCACCGCCAAAAAAGTGAAGGGTATTGGAAAAAAATCAAACACCAGGACATCCTTTACGCTCGATTAGAGCTGATTGGTTCGCTGCGGAATCGTATCGCACACTTTGAGCCGATATGGAAACAGGGCGATCTGTTCGAGGAAAACCGTGAACGTCAAAACAAAAAGCCCAAATTAATCAGACCAGCGCCAAGTAACGCAGCTGAAGCCATGGAGCGGCTCATTCTGCTTCACAGCAGAGCCCAAGAGCTACTCGGCTGGCTTTCACGAACACAACTCAAGAGCTATCAGCACAGCTACATCTACCGTCAACTGAATTGGCTATTAAGCCAAGACGGGATGAATATCTATATTCGCCAACATAGCCAAAAACAGTTGAGCCCAACGGCCTTTAAGCGACAATTTACATCCATCATCAGGCAACAACACACGGTGAGCATTGTGAAAAACAGCAAGATTTCCGGCGTATTTTATCCCTCAACATCCTAAGCTGACACAACGCGGATGACCCACAACGACCCGGTCATCAAAGCGGTGCTCGATGCCATCAACAACATGCTGATCGACCTGATGGCCGCCATAGCCCGCAAAGACTACATCACCCGGCGTGACCGCCAGGCCCAGGGGATTGAGCGCGCCAAGGAAGAAGGCAAATACCGCGGCCGCCAGGCCGACCCCGAGCGCCACCGCAAGGTGCACTACTACCTCCATGAGAAAGGCCTGAGCCTGAGCGAAGTGGCCGAAGCGACCGGCTACAGCCGATCGCAGGTGTGCCGGATATTGGCGAAAGGGGAAGAGGCGGGGTGAGGATTCACCCCGTGTTACTAAATAGCTGTTCCTAATAGTAGATCTCTCAGGGAAGGGAACTCAGTCCAAATTGTGTGATCTGATCAGTTACCACACCAAATCATATCCACGCAGAGGACTGAGCAATGGCCGTCATAGCACCGATTCCACGTTCGGAACGTCGAAGAATGCACAAAGCGATTCAATCAACAGCAGATAAAGGTTTTGCCCGTCGATTAATAGCACTTCTTGCCCTGCATGATGGTAAGTCTATCGTTGAAGTTCATGCCCTGACTGGTGCTGCTCGCTCTTCTATCGCACGCTGGATTAACTGGTTCACTGAGTGTGGCATGGACGGGTTGAAATCTATGGATGCCGGCCGTCCACCGCTGTTACCCATGAATGAAATGCTTTCTATGTTAGTACTTCTGATTCAGCTATCACCACAGGATTTAGGGTATCAGCGAAGCCGCTGGAGTACCGAGCTACTGACACTGGAATTGAACAAATTGTTTCGTTCATCTGTTGCCGCCTCAACTGTCCGTCGCTGGTTACCTAAAGCTGGCATTGTTTGGCGACGAGCAGCGCCAACACTCTGTATCAGAGATCCGCATCGCACTGAAAAGATAGATAAAATCAATCAGGCCTTAGCCAATTGCTCTGCAAGACACCCTGTCTTTTACGAAGATGAAGTTGATATCGATTTAAACCCTAAGATCAGTGCTGATTGGGTGATGAAAGGCCAGCAAAAACACGTCCCCACACCGGGAAAAAATGAAAGACACTATCTTGCGGGCGCACTTCATTCGGCAACAGGCAAGGTGTTATATGTCAGCAGCTACAGAAAAACTCAGAGTTGTTTATCGCAATGTTAGAGAAGCTCAAGCGCCACTATCGTGGCGCAAAAACGATTACGCTGATCCTGGATAACTACATCATTCATAAGAGCCGGAAAACACAAGCCTGGCTAAAACAAAGTCCCAAGTTCATTTGGCTGTTCCAGCCTGTTTATTCGCCTTGGGTCAATGTTATCGAGCGGCTGTGGAATGCGCTGCATGAAACCATCACACGGAACCACAAATGTTGCACTATTAGGGTCAGCTATTTAGTGTAATACAGTGTAATACCTTTTTATATCATTTACGATAAATTAAAAAAAGTTTTCAGAAAGCACTTTCGCATATATCACTAAATACTGGCTGAAATTTTATAAAACAAGTGGTTAGCAATATAAAATGGTTATTACTGAGAATCTGAATAATAAATCAAACACCAGAGGGTAACATCATGGACATGAAATCAAAAGAAAACACCTCAAAAGAAAGTATCAATAAAACCATTGAAAACACGGATATTTTAACAGTAACTCAAAAACCAGACCTAAGTGGCTCAATTAGTCAAAAAAGCCGAGATGATCTGGCATTAATTGTTTGGCAATCCGCAATTTTTGATTATAAAGAAAACTGGCAAGACTTAATGTTTCTGGGTGGTTGGGATAAACATGCGGAATATATCGCTAATTTGTGCAAGGAAACCAGTAATAAAATTGGGTTATCCGGAGTGTGGACTGTAACCATATGGTATCCAGAGTTCCAAAGTGGCACGGCTTTAAACTCAAATACAGACGCATTTTTATCACCTCGAACGGCTACCTGGTCAGATGTAATGGCACAAGGTTCACTAGTGTAACTTTACAAAGGCGATTTTTATTAAACGTAGGCCCTGTCAGCAACAGTATTGATAGGGCCTTAAATTTCTTCGAGAAATTATCTCCGAACAGCGAAATGTAAAAAGTACACAATTTGAAATGCTTTCTTCTTACGGAGGTGTTCAGCTGAAAATACAAAAAACAAGCATAGCAAACGAGTGAATAAGAACCGACCATGCCAGATGGTAATCACTTTAAATATCCAGACAATAATTCATTGATGATACATCACAGACGCCATGTTAAATTAAAATCACTCTGAAACTTATATGAATACAGAGGAAAGTTCGGCGACATAACCAAACTAACAAACTAACAAACTAACAAACTAACAAACTAACAAACTAACAAACTAACAAACTAACAAACTAACAAACTAAACATTAAAACGTAAAAGTGTTTTATAAGTCTAGTCATCAATGGTATTATGGTTCAAACAATTGAATTTTGCCAGGCATTTAGATGAGAATTTCAACTCAACAAAAAAGAACAAGAATAATTAACGTGGCAACAGAGTTATTTCTCGACCAAGGATATAAAGATACAACACTCGATCAAATTGTTACGATTTGTGGCGGTTCAAAGCAAACGTTGTATCGATACTTTACTAACAAGGAAGGGCTCTTTATGGCAGTCCTGGAGCACAACACGAAAACCAGCTTAGAGACTGTATTTCAACTGGATCACAACATAGACGACCCGCTTCAGGAAACATTGGAACAGTTTGCCGTACAATATTTAAAACGTATTTGTGGAAACCCTATTCTCGGGTTATTTCGTATTGTTTCCTCAGATTTCAACAAGCATGATAAAATCTCTCACCAATTCTGGGAAACCGGACCAATCCGTATCCATCAGTATTTAGTCGACTTCCTGAGAAACAGCAACTCATGTCAATGTCTTCAGATTGAAGATGCTGAACTCGCTTGTGATCAATTACTATCTTTGATCAAACTGGATTATCAAAACATGGCATTACTGGGGCTTGATCTACCAAGTGAGGATATATTAAAAAATCACGTAAACAAAGCGGTTGGTGGATTTATAAAGCTTTACCAGAAAAATTAAATCCATAATAAAGGGAGTGTTTACCACTCCCTTTATGTATTATCTACCTTGCAGATAATTTCTTCCCGAAAATTAACACAGGGGCCAAAACAAACACTGATATTATAAATATAATCAATGCATTGTTCAGCGCCAGTGTCGTTGATTGTGTTATTAATACGTCGCCGATTTGCCCCATACCAGAAGCAGGCGTCGGTAAATTCCCATTGGTTAAAATTGCGTGACCAAGTGCATGCTCATAAGCCGAAAAGGCATGCGTGGACTCATTCAGCGTTCGTCCTATTTCTCCAGATGCCTGAGCACCATAATTTTGAATCACCCGGGAAAAAAGTGCCCCACCGATTAACCCTCCCATAGTTCTGAACAAATAAAAATTGCAAATCCCCTCGACACGCTCCTCCGGCTTGAAATATAGCAATACGGATATTGTCACCGACACATTAAGTAAGCCAACCCCAAAACCGCGTAACAACATCGGCAACCATATTGATTCAGGACCAACATCACTTGGTAATTGACTAAACATATATACTGAAATGAGTATCAATGCGACACCAAAAGGAACGACTGCATCACTCAATGCCCGGCGGCAGTAGAAAACAGTCACACTCAACGACATTCCTGCCAGCATTGCATAAAAAGACGGCAATTGAGCATAACCTGAGTTCAAGGCGTTGTATTGCATTACTTTCGAAAGAAAACTGCCAAACAAAGCGGTACTGGCCATGACCGCAAACCCAGCGAGAAAAGCGTTGTACATAAAAACGTTGGTCTTTAACTGACGATGCAATTTCATCGATGCTGTATACGGTTTCGTCCGTTGACTCAATAGCACAAAAACCGTCAACAATGACAGAGATGCAGCTATGATAACTAACTCTGAATAAAATGCGGAATCTAACCAGTTATAATAACTTCCCCGCATTAACAAAAAAACGACCAGGCTGACAGCCGAAGCAATCAACAGATACACACCTAAACCGGATTTTGGCTGAGCTTCAGTCTTCACCGATAGTGGTGGAAACAAATAAGCAATCACCAATGCAGAAAAATACAACCACGCTAACACTAAACTAAACAGAGACCAGGAGAATTGCTCTAATACCCTCGCGGTGATCCAAGGATAGGCACCCATTGGGATTAGCGTCGAGAGAACTAACGTCAAAGCTATCATCGCCGGCAACCAATGGGGCTCAAAGCTATCAAGAAGCTGCAAGTTAACCACAACAAGCAAAACACTCATCGAAAAGCCAATACACAGCCATGGCAGGACAAAGCCCCATTCATGGGCAAGGTCCATGTACAACACCAAATTAGCGCCAAACCCTGCCGCCAATGACAAGATCAGCAGCAGATAAGACCCCCACTGACGAACCATTAACGGTGTGAAAACAAACCCCAATATTTGGGTAATCGTAAAGCCGACCTTAATTTGCTCCACTTCATCAAGTGACAAGCCAGCAGATGCCGCCATTTCATTGGACATGTCATTAAACATAACTGAGCTCAAACCGTAGGCAAGCATAGAAAACAATGACAATATCAGCAGAGAACCACGCGCCTTCATCAAAGATTACCCTTCCTGAGACAATTGGATCGAAACTTCAGCAGATAACCCCGGATAGACACGTTTCTTTAAGTCATCGGGGATATCAAGTTCAATTCTTACCGGCACACGTTGGACAACTTTCACAAAGTTACCTGTCGCATTCTGTGGTGGCAGAAGGCTGAATTGCGCGCCGGTTGCCGGTGTGATCGACGCCACGCGACCATGAAGCGTTCGATCCGGAAACATATCCAGCATCACTTCAACGTTCTGCCCACTTCTCACATGTTCAAGTTGAGTCTCTTTAAAATTGGCTTCCACCCAGATATAGTCAGGCACCATGACCATCAGCCCCATGCCAGGCTGGACATACTTACCGACCTGAACCTGCCGGTCTGCCACATACCCACTAAATGGAGCTGTTACGACTGTGCGTTCTAATGCAATGTTGGCCAAGCGAAGTTGAGATTGTGCTTGCTTAAGCTGTGCCGTCAACTGCACTCTCTCAGTCAGTAATGCTTCATATTGCTTTTGCTCTGCTGAAAGCGACAGTTTCGCCGTTTCTAGGCTGCTGTCTGCGTCAATTGAACGCGCCTTTTGTGCCTCGATTAGATTTTTACTGATTAACTGCTTTTCAGACAGCCGTTCAAAACGCATCAACTCTGCCCGATGATGGTTTGCATTAGCCTCTGCACTATGAATTTTCTGTTTAGCTTGCTCGATTTTCACCTGCTGCATATCGGTTTTGGTTTGATTCGCTGTCAGTGCCGCTGTTGCAACATCAAGTGCTGACATTGCAATCTGCTGGTTCACCAGAAAATCCTCCTCATCAATCGCAAACAAGGGATCTCCTTTGTAAACCCATTGATTATCAGACACAAAGATACGACTCACTTGACCACCGACTTCTGGAGAAATCGCTGTGACATCCGAATGTATATAAGCGTTATCTGTCGTTATCCTTTCTGGTTGATAGAGCCCAACGAGTGCTGTAACGAATGTGCCTAGAATCAACGATAGCGCGACAATCTTCTTCTTCATAAAAAACTCAACTGATTTGCTTTACCAAAATCGTACTGTATAGTACAGTACATTTTCAGTAAAGCATCTTTTGATGATTGATGAAGAAAGCTTGAGCAAAACAAAGTATCCGCTTTATCCAGGAGAAAAGTCAGTTGAAATCTTTATTCAGAAAACCGAAACACTACCGCGTCACAATTGAAGAAACGAGCTCAGAGGAGTCAAACAGCCCTGCAAGCTTGACGTTTGAACTACAAGATCGAGAAGACCTATTTGCAATTGTCGACAAACTGAAAAGCCATAGCGGACTTGACGAGCAGGCAGCAACACAAGCCGGTGTAGGGTTACGTCTACTTGGAACTGTGATGATGAAAGAGAGGAAGCATCCACTTTTTTCTGAATTCATACCGCATTTCAAAGCATTTATCCAGCAATTAAAAAGCCTCATCAAATAATACTCAAAAGTTATTCAATTCAGTTGAACGGTAGCTATAGCATGGAATTATTTGTATCTGATCTAAGCATTCTGGAGCTATGCAAGAACGCCATTACTTATTACGGCTTGGCTCTGATATGCATGGAAATCTGTTAAATGCAATGCTTACTGTGGCAGTGCATACGTGAAGTTACTCAAGGGAAAGCACACCGTATCACCGGCAGATCCCGCCATTGGGTGGTGTATTGTGGTGCCAGGAACTCGCGACGCATCGCCCATTTGGGTTTAATGTCCTGAGCGGCCAGGAACAGTGTATCTGAGCCGTATTTCTGATTCAGGCCGTCAAACATCTGCATCAGGGCCGGAATTCTGCCGCCGCCGACAACACTTTGCTTCATTAGATAATTCGTTGCTCCTGTACAGCGAGACGTCGGCGTCATACATTTCTTTGAAAGTGGCGACAATTTCGCGTGTCGTCATCCCCTGGGCGTACAGGCTTAAAATCTTGTCATCCATTGACTGAAAGCGGGTTTGATGCTTTTTAACGAGCTTGGATTCAAAACTGGCGTGACGGTCACGTGGCGTATCGATTGAGACCTGGCCGTCATCAGTAATGAGCGTTTTGCTGGAGTAGCTATTACGACAGTTTGTCGACGGGTGTTCAGCGTTTTTTTCATAACCAAGGTGCTCGTCTAATTCAGCATTGAGCGCAGTTTCAACGGTCACCTTGGTTAGCATTTGGCGAAAGTCGTTGAGGTCACTTTCCGTATTGATGGACTTCGCTGCTTCACGAGCAAGCGCTTCGAGTTGTTTTTTATCCATGAGCCTATCCTTAGCCATTACTGGCTTTAATAATAGGCAATTACACGAAGTTATTTACAGTCTCAAGTAAGACTCAAGTTATCACAATCACAAACAAAGGATTTAATGATGCATACAAAAAGATAAAAATGAACAACATCCCATGAGAGCATCGTTTTTAATGTCGTTCCTAATGACATACTCTTTTTTTGTGGCTGACTCTGTTCATCGCAGGGATCAGTGCTACATTATTAGCTAGGGTGGTGCTCATACTGAGACAGTACAGGATAAATGCTATGGCCAAAGGGTGCCTGATTATTGATGACAATTATATTGTCGCGACGATTATCTCTCAGCTACTCCGGCATGAAAGGTCACGAAAGGTGGCGGTTTTTGATGAAATCATACATAAAAAAGATGCGAACGAATCCCTCAAAGCAATCACCAGTCGAAAATTTGAACTCATTTTCCTTGACCTCAGCCTGAGCCGCCCCCTCGATGGCATTAGTCTTCTCTCTCAAATCCAACAGTTAACGCCAGAAACACCTGTCATCATTATTTCAGGAGAAACTGATGCCAGCGTTGTAAAAGAGGTTCTTATTAAAAAACCACTAGATTATATTGTCAAACCGATTTCTCTGAGAAAAGTTATCACTGGATTAAATCAGTATCGTAAAGTATGCGAATCTAGTGTATCTTGTCATTCATCACCTTGAGTCCGGCTCTGACAATTATTCGAAGACGCTTTCAGTCGTTTATTTTATGAATGGGTTCAATATTCGAAAGAAATAATCCGGTGTGAGAAAATTGCTTCCGATAATCATTGACAAGAGCATAAAATCACTTCGGTTGGCATATAATGACAGACTGAATAAACAATTTAACCAAGAAGTCTCCCCCGCCGAAACCAAGGCTTTCTACGAAAGAAAAACCTTGCACAATAAAATGGTTCCCATTTACGATAACGCCAGAGGAAATGAAGAATTTATCAACTTTATCAATAAAGTATGGTACCAAGACGAAGTCATGATCATATGACATATAACAGTTATACTGGACGCCACCTATTTCTAGACGGTCATGAAAAAAATCCATATAGCATCACATCCCTGTTCAACTCCCCTCATCATCATTATACAACAAATTCAACCATCGAAAAAAACATGTCTCATCATGTCACTGAATGTTCGGAGCAAACCATGCGTCACACCAAGCTTGAATGCCTAAACATCATGATACTGCAATCTGTGGATTCTGTTTCTCTGAAAGCAGCTGATACATCCCCCACATCCATCACAAGGCTGCCCACAAGCAGCCTCTCACATTCCGTCTGCCTGTCACATCACGGAGTACCGGTATGGCCTATTTCATTACCAATATTGTAGTACGGTATATTATCTCCCTTTACTCCGGCTCAATCTGTGCTAAGACAACTGCTGGGCGAATCGACCTACAGCAGCATCCACCTTTTCAGCCCCCTGCCGAATATCACTCATAACCTGCCCGGCTTCTTTTGATAACTCCAAAGCCTCTGAAGCCTGCAACAAGCTCTGCTCTATTGTTTGCACCGCATTTTCCATCAACTTCAGATTTTCCGACACCACGGCGACAATCTCTTCCGTCGTCTGAGTCGTTCGTGATGCCAGTTGACGAACTTCATCTGCCACCACCGCGAATCCCCGTCCCAGGTCCCCCGCCCGAGCGGCTTCAATCGCAGCATTCAATGCCAATAGATTTGTTTGACTCGCAATACCATCAACGCTGGCTACAAGCTCGCTAATTTTCTGAGACTGTTGATTCAGAGCCTGAACCCCTTCATTAGCAAGGGTCATTTGGCGCGCCAGCTCCTCGACTTTTTCGGTGGATGCGTCAATTACGGTTTTCCCTCGGGTGGTTTGCTGCCCGGTTTCGGCAGAGACATCAAGGGCAACGGAGGCAGCGTGAGCGATTTCTATTTCACGATTCACCTGTTCGGTGATCACTGTTGCAAATTTAACCACTTTATACAGCTCCCCATGCCCGTCGTAGATCGGGTTATAAGACGCTTCCAGCCAGACTATATTCCCCTCACTATCGACACGCTTAAACCGGGATGAAATATATTCGCCTCGGCCAAGCTTGTTCCAAAAGTCTTGGTATTTCTGCGAATTCGCCTCTTCAGGTTCACAAAACATTCGGTGATGCTGACCAACAATCTGCGACTTTTCATAGCCCATGGATAATAAGAAATTCTCATTGGCATCCAGAATGATCCCCTCCAGACTAAACGCGATTACGGCTGTAGAGCGATGAAGTGCGTTCACCAAATCTTCCTGCTCACGTGATGCCGTAATCGTTCGCGTCAGCTCAGATGCATATATAACAAACTGTTGAATCCCCTCAGTGACCACAGGTTGGAGGATGGCTCTCAGCCAGGCATCCTCGCCACTCTCTTTCCGGATTTCCAAGGCACCATCCCAGTGTTTTACCTGCCGAACCGCCGCCAACATCAATTGACAGTGTTTGGTACTGCGCGATTTGCGGTAGATTTCAAGGTAGTTGACCAGATTCTCTAATTAAGCGGCTCTTTTTTGACCGCCTTGTTGGTTGTTATCTGCCCTTTCAGGGTTTAGTGTTACCGCGCCGATCGGTGACCAGTCTCGAGTATCCTTAGCCCAACGCTCAGGGTGTTTGGCTTTTGCCAACTGATAAACAGTATGTCGCTTCGCCAACACCTTGGCATCCAGGTTGCGGTGCCTCTCCGCGGGCGTCACGAACTTAATCGCACTGTGGCGGTGCTCGTTGTTGTACCAGTTTACAAAGTTCAGCATCCATTCACGTGTTGCTGCCAGATCCTTGAAACCATGCGCTGGATAATCCGGGCGGTACTTAGTGGTACGGAACAATGACTCTGAGTAAGCGTTGTCATTGCTGACGCCGGGACGGTTAAACGATGTACTGATGCCCATTTCGTCTAACTTTGCGCGCAAGGTCAGTGACTTCATTGGCGCTCCGTTGTCTGAGTGCAGATAACGCGGTTTTACAAAGCAGCGTTCACTGAATGTCGCGCGCTCAATCAACTGAGAAGCTAGCGCACCACATTCACGGTCATGGACTTCCCAGCCAACGATCTTGCGACTGTAAATGTCAATGACCATATAGAGATACCAGTACAGGCCGCGGACATTCGATGGCAGGTAACTAATATCCCAAGTCCAGATCTCATTGGGCTTCGTCGCTACATGAGAGACTGGCTCCGTGGCGGGCTTGTGTGGTTTTGCCCGTCCTCGGTGGTGTAATTGATCATTGGCTTTCAGTACACGATATATGGTTGATTCACTAGCAATATAGTCTCCCTTATCAGCCAGTCGCGGCACGATTTGGCTGGGTGGTAAACTGGCATATTCAGCGTCATTGCAGACGTCCAGAATGTGCTGGCGCTCTTGCTTTGACAATTTATTCTTCGGCTCCGGTCGGATAGCCAGAGGGCGAAGATCAGCCAATACATGACCGTTTGACGTACGCCAGCGACGCAAGGTTCGTTCAGGCACTTGTATAAGTTCAGCTGTCTTGTACTGAGGCGCGCCATTAGCGACAGCTTCATCGAATAGCTGCAGTAACGTCTGGCGCTCATCGAGAGGGGTTAGTCGTCCTCGCCCTCGACTCCGTACAAGACGTTGAGCTTTTTTGACAGCACCAGCAGCGCAGCCGTTTCAGCAAGTGCTTTGTCTTTGCGGCGCAGTTCTGTTTCCAGTTTGCGGATGCGCTTTTTATCCGCTTTACGTTCAGTCTGCTCAGTTTTCTTGGACTGTTCAGCTTGAGCTGCGCCACTGATACAAGCGAGTTTCCATGCTTTAACTTGCTCGGGATACAGGCCTTTTTCACGGCAATATTGACTAAGTTCTGTTTCTGACAGACTGGCGGTTTCGATGACGGTGGCGAACTTGGCTTCTGCCGACCATTGTTCAGAGTTTTTTTCACTACCTGGCACAGGTTTACCTTCGGAACGGAGTTTACTGCGCCAATTGTACAACGTTGCTTCGCTGATGTGTTCTTCCGCGGCGACTTCCGGAATGGTCTTGTTATGCGGTGGCAGTAGCTTCTTTAAAATGGCGGCTTTTCTCTCTTCGGAATATCTTGGCATAGTATCCTTCGTTAGCCCTCCATTGCTGGATTTTTGGGCGATTTAAGATCTGGACATCTATCCTGACACCGGGGGTTTGTGTGGAATCAACTCCATAAGATGACACCCCTGAATCACACTCAGATTCCGGCCTGTCACCTCCTGAAACAAGTTGTTCACAGATACAATACGACCCTCTTGATCTAAGGTCATACGAAGCATATCAGCTTCCAGGCTCTCTTGAACTTGCCACAAATTGCGCAACTCTTCTTTTAACCTTTGGTTTTCTTTCTGGAGTGATTTATTGAAAAACATAAACTGACTTTACCTTAATAATTCATCATTAGTTTAAGCCGATTTCCATGCCCAGCTCCCTGCGCCGAAATAAGATTGGGCCACCCACTCACAACAGTTTATGAACAAGCGCTCATTTGTTTTATGCATAAGATTCAATTAAATATGCATCCGTGGTACCTAGGAATACCAAAAGTCACGTGTGACGGGGAAGCGAATAAACAATAGTCTACCGATTTTTCATGACATGGCACAAAGAAATGAGGTCAGACCACACCATGCTGATTTTTTGAATACCCGGCCGATAGGGACGAAAAAACGGGCTTATCCGGTAATAATAACATTGTAAATAACCTTACCCGGCGGATTGGAAGACTTTATCTGAAAAAATCAATTCAGGTTGTTAATTCAACGAAGCATCACTCAAAACAAGGAGAGATCGGTTGATGCGATGACTTGCCAGACCAAGATTAGCGTGCAGATAAAACAGAATCGCTGCCTGATAAAAACCACTTTTGGGGAGCAATCTCTTATAAGTGAATTTATATCAATGACTAAACCTTAACCATGCACACGAATACCCTGCCAACTGATCCCACCAAAAAATGCTTCCCTTATATTGATCGTTCATTTAACCGTCATGATGCTTCAAAGATAACTCTAAAGCTTTAGATACCAGCCCTATGATAATCAAGATCACACCGAAGAAAGTAAAGCGAACAACTGTTCCTTCAGCATATAACAGGTTCACTTTCAACACTCGAATATCCGCCAGCACAAGATCTGTCACATCCGTGGTATAGATCTGCTGAAGCAGGTGTTGTTCCGGAATATAGATAAAAAACAAATACCCGGATACAGACAAAATAGCTAGCCCCGAAATAAAAGAAAACATAAATAACTTTGAGTAAAGCATCACGGTTCCAAACATCAAAAAATCATTCTTCCACCCAGACATCAACAACAATACGGCAACAAATTCAAATAGCAAAGATTCCTGACGCAAGGACAGAGCACCGTCATAAGCTGGATGCTCCACAGAGTGGGCAGTCTACCTTTGCCATCGAGACAGTAACCAAAATGAAGCGTTTGAATGGATCCCATGATACTAATTTAGTATTACTAAATCATGTTGCGACTCTTCTTTTTCAATAAGAATAATAAAATACACAAAACATTGAACACGATCACAAAACAGTAGATCAGCCTCTTGGTATGACGATCAGGCTGTCGCCATTGAAGATGCCGACGCCCTCCATCGAGCGGCCCTGAGCCCGGCCGATAAAAGTCGCGCAGGGGTGCTCAACCAGCAGCTCATCGAGGCTCAGGGGCAGTTGCAGATAGTCGGCCGCCGGACTTTCAAAGCCGGTGATCCCGGCGCTGGCGCAAATCGGAATAACATTCATATTGGACGAATACTGTTTATCTATACAGCATCATTTTTATCAAGCACGACGCGTTTTGCAAGGTGCACACACCACTCATCACCCAAATGTCTAAAAGGTAGGCAAATATGTACGGACGATTCAGCGTAGGCGGCCACCTGGCCAACCAGATACGACAAGAAATGGGATGTGAGTTTTCACCGCAGGAAAACCGAGACTTGCGACCAACTGATCCGGTTGCGCCACACTTACCGTAGAACCAGCATAGTCGCTGCTGCTCAGTCATGCACAACCCAATGAATTACAAGGTTACCCTCAACTGAAAGAAGCGGGTGTGTGGAGAAGAGTCGTGTTAAATTTTTTCAGTTTTTCCTACACTTGCAAATAAGGAAGAGACAACTTTGAACACTCCCACGCTTGCCGCTTGAACAGCCATTATCCGCCAAGTAAATTTTGTGTAATCGTGTGTAATACCGTTATTAACCAACTTGGCTACATTTATATCATCTGTATCGCTGGCAGTCTTTCAGGACATACACAACTGAAGAATCTGACGGTAATTTATTACAGAGCGCACATTTTGATTAAGTGTATAAGTTTTATATTTTCAAATAGCGAACTCGACTGTTCATTGAAAGTATATTTACTCCATAGAGATTCCTATAGGTTTCGGTATTAATATACATTAAGTTTAAGAGGATAGAGTATGAACCATATCGAACAAGTTAAAGAGCTAGAAACAAATGGCGATAAATTAACCATTTATATTGTTAGTAAATCATCTTCAAAAGAAACGTTTTGGTGTTTTTTAGCGAAGCCTGAAGAATTAGATACTGGCAGTGAAATATACGCAAACTCAAGCGCTCGTCTAACTATTGATGCTGGTTCTACTCCTGAAGCATCTTTTGGAATTCCAGTTCAGTTCAAGTTAGCAGCAAAGTCAATTAACCACCCCGTAGGTCTAGGTATTGAAGTATCGACTCGCGAAAGTAAAGATGTTCAACTTGAAGATGTGTGGCAAGGTACATTCTACACAGGAGAAGAGCATCAAGCACCGGATCTAACAAAGGTAAGTGGACAAAAAGCCACTGAAAATCATATCGAGTACAAAACCAATAAATTCGAGCCAGATGATGTAATTGCCAATCAATGGTATCCAAGTCAAAGCTATGGTATGAAGACAGATTCAGGTTTTGTAGGCATGACTTGGGATGCTCGACCGGGTAAAGTAGTTAAAATAGAACCATTAGTTAAGTTTTATGTTTCTGCGGCAGATTATCAAGCTGGTACGTTAGCAAACCTCACAACAATTTCAGATAGCTCTGCAGTTGTTGAACTTTCAGACTTTTCAGGGAAGGCGGTAACGGTAACTTACTTGTCAAATGGAGATTGGGATGTAAAACCAGGCCGTCCAAAACAAGCACTAGAAAATACACTAGAGAAAGAAAAAGCTTAAGATATACAGACCTTGCTTGAGTTTAGATGTCTGGATACCTAATGATATTTCTTCACATGTAAACTCGAGCATTTTTCATCTAAACTAGATTATCACTGCATAATAAAAAGTGAAAACTATATCAGAAAATAAATAAGGAAAATACCATGCCTAAAGTAATTAATAATTCTAAAGAGGCAACTACCTACGTTGTGTATAGACAAACCAAAAACGACATGACCTCATTTGACGATGCAAGAGAAATTAAAAATGAAGTAATCAATAATCCTTATACCGCAGGGAATGTAAAGCTTAAACAAGATGAATCTGTTGAAGTAAGACCTAACCTCTGGGTTGCTGCGGCGAGCGACTTGCACTCACCAACCCCATCATTGACCATTCAGCCAACACAGATGGGCCAAAGTGATAGAATGATTTGGAAATAGCGACAAACTAAAAATATTAACACTACAGTATCTTCATTTATGAGTTAAATTCTCTCAGAATGGAAATGCGTTATACCTTCCTCACAACAAGTAAAAAACAGCAATCTATGAAAATATTAATTAGACTGATGATCGCTGTAAAGGTCTAACTAAAACAATTATAAGCTAGGTCGTATTCGCAATACACCTTAGCACGTTCAAACATTAGAAGGGTAATTTGTTGCCTACTTAAAGGTAGCCCTTCTTATCATTTCGATCGTTATCTGCCGTCCATAATATTTGGCTTTCCGCTGCCTGAAGTAATGTTCAGATACTAACTCACAACCGGGGCCAGGCCCGTACCCCCATCACGCTGAATATTCAGCCGCTATGAACCACAAACGGCAGCGATGCTGCCGTCATGATGATGAAAGCGGCCAAACCTTTATCCCAAGTCCTCCGCTTCAAACGGCTCGACCGCCTCGATAAACACCTCCAGATCTTCACAGGTGCGGATCACCACACCGTACTCCGGCAACACCACATTCAGCGCCCAGACCATTTCCTGAACGCCCGGGTTACACGCCCGCAATTTTTCATATAACCGGTACAGGCGTCGATCGAGTTCAAACGCCGGTGCCCTGCTCATTGCTGTAGAGCCTGACTGATGCAACGGGGATACGTTGCTCGCCGCACGGAGCTTAGTGCCGGTTCGTTGGAGTTGGTTGAAATGTACCATTGGCTTTCTCCTTTTAAGGTTTCTCATCGCCGTTTTCGCCTGCCTTCCCGTACTGTCCGCCATGTTCTGGCCGGCCAGGGCGCGCAGCGTTCATTTCACCCTTGCAGGACAGGTTATTGCGGGCAAAGGATCAGAAGGTTGCGGGAATGACGATGCGTAGAAACCGCCGGGAGAAAACCCGGTACATGAAAACAAAACCGCAGCGTTAGCGGCACTTTGCCGCATGCGGCGAAAGCTCTGCCAGCCCTGATTGTGACCCGAAGGACCGAGACAATTGCGTAGCGCTGTTTTGGCTCGGTCGAACCATCGATACCAGGGAGGCACGACCGCCGGAGCGGTGTGTGAGATAAAGCAGGTTGCCCGCAGGGTGCTCAACTATCCACGACCTGAGCACCTCAGCCAAGTTATACCGACCCGAAGCGACTGGGCTCAGGCCTGCTATCCACAATTTCCGGGGATAACCCTCAGCATTTGAAAGAAATGGCCAACGATTATTCCATCTGATCACCGATTCTTTGATTCAGAAAGGCATCGCGTTTTTTCCGGCATATTACAATCACCACTTTCATTCACTGAGTCCCCGGCATGAGCAAGAAACCCGACAGAATCACCGCCATGCAGCAAATCATTGATGCTGTACAAGCCGAATTCCCTTTATATCAGGAAGATACCTTCAAGTGTGGCCCGGACAATACCTGTCTCGGGTGCCCGAAAAAACTCATGGAGCTGGTCGACACGGAGCTCAGCTACTGGCAGCACCAGTTAAACCAGGGACTGCCGCCCACCTTTGATGAAATCTACCGGTTAGGAAAGCTGTGCAAGAACGTCCGCCGGGGCCTGGTCAGAAACGGCAGAATCCCCGGCTAAGGCCGTTCAATATCAGTGCATGAGTGAAATATAACCATGAATCCCCATGTACAATCCCACAGCGCTAATTAATACACCGGACAGGTAAGGGGCTCGGCGGGCAATATCATTGAGACCCTGCCATTTACGGGTGGCCTGTTGCACCCCGACGGCAGCGACCACACCGACAGCCACTAAAGTGAGCGCTAAACCAAGACTGAATGACACCACCAAGGTTGCGCCCAGGGTCATCGCCTTCAGTTGGAGACAAATCAATAACACCGTGACGGCAGCGGGGCACGGGATCAAACCACCGGTTAACCCAAAGAGCAGGATCTGCCCGTTCGTCACATCGCGATTGCCAAAACGTTTCTGGATATCTAAAGCATGCGATCGCTCGTGCGCATCCTGATATTCTTGCGTTTCAGCCCCGTCATGAGCATGGTCATGAAAGTGAACCTCAAAATCATGGGTATGATCATGATGTCCGATCACCAAGGTCACAGACAGGTTTTCCGTATTTTCAATACAGGAAGCGGACTCCAGGTAGCCATCTCGCGCAACAAAAGGATAAGTGGCCGATGACTTACCCGAATGTTGCGGTATGGAGAGCTGAACTTCATCGGCTTTCAATGGCTTGCCGTTGATCATTTTCAGCTGAAAACGATGGTGCAAACCCTCTTCAACAATCGAGAGGGAAAGGTGACCATGCCCGGTGTCCACAACTTGCGTTGTCCTGTCATGCGCATAACCGTGGGCTTGATGCCATGCACGTTCACCTTGCCACGTTCTCCAGAACATCCAGCCCCCTGTCGCAAGAATAATCACCCCAGAGATGAGCTGCATCCAAGGCTCTACCGCTTGGGCGGTAAATTTCTGACTGATATACATGCCGCCCACCGCGATCAACCAGACAATGGCCGTATGGGAAAGTGTCGCCGCTAACCCCAGCATCACCGCCTGCCTGACGGTCCCTTTTACCGCAACAATAAACGCAGCCATCATGGTTTTGGAATGTCCAGGCTCTAAACCGTGCAAAGCCCCTAACAAAATAGCGCTCGGGATGAAAAACCAACCATTCCCCTGTTGTAGTAATGCTGCGAAGTCCATTGCCCACCCTCTTTATTGTGATTGATTGAGTGCAAACTATACTCCCCCCTAGTACCCAATACTACCCCCCAGTATAAATTCAATGATACATTATCGGCTAGAATCCGTGTTTTCATTACGTAGAGAGATGCCATGTCTCATACCACCCGAGATCAAAAGAAACTCAAGGCTCGTGTCAGCAAAATACAGGGACAGGTGAATGGTCTCAAAAAGATGCTGGAAGTCGAGCACGAGTGCCAGGATGTACTTCAACAAATTGCGGCCATTCGCGGCGCCGTGAATGGCTTAATGCGAGAAGTGATCAAAGGCCATTTGATTGAGCATATTGTACTCGAAGAAGATCTCAAGAAGCGCGAGGATGATCTGGAAGTCGTGCTCAAAGTTCTGGATTCTTACATCAAATAGATGAACTGCTGCAAAAAACTGATCGCTGCACTGTAACAGGCATGATCCAGCGGGGCGGTGAACAGACGCTCCTCTGCCCTGTTCACCAGGACCAGGCTCTCAGTCGCCCAGCACTTCCTCAGCGATTTCGTTAATCAGCCCCACTTCCTCGGCACTGAGCTCCATCCGCTTGCCTTTGCGCCGGCTCAACTGACCGTCATTTTGCAGCACAAAAGTAACCACGGCACGCAGCTCATTGGCACTCAGATCCAGCGCCTGATCCAGTTGCTGGTAAAGCTTATCGGCCAGCTGCAGCGTATCAATCTCTTTGGGCAGAATCTCGGTGGTAACTCGGTTGATAACATTGGTCAGCCAGGTGGTGTATTCGGTCACATCGAGATCGCGGAAAAAGTCCTGGTTCTCGGTTTCGATAAACAGTTGGTGATTGTCCAGAATATACTGGGTGATCCCTTCGATTTTGGCCGAGATCAGGTTCAGGGTGTCATAGTAGCTGTTAATTTCCGCCAAGATACCATTGGACACCGGCAGTACCAGCCCTGGCGGCAGAATCTGGTTTCGGGCCAGCGCCTCCTGAATGATATAGCGCGACAGGCGGCCGTTACCGTCCATGAACGGATGGATATAGACAAAGGTTGCACTTAAGATCCCGGCCTGGACCGTGGCCGGGATCTCCGACTGCGCAAGGCACTCGTACAGCTCGAACCATCCCGCCATCAGCCCTTCAACATATTCAGGCCGGGCGGTCGGCAGCTCGACACTGAACTGACTGCCACCGATCCAGTTCTGCTCCAGACGATAATCCGTCTCCGGCCGGCGCTCTTTGATGATCGCCTGAATGGTGATCAAGTTGTCTTTGGTCAGCGGTGACTTCCCTGCCCGCAACAGCGCCTCGTTAAAGCGAATAAACTTGCTTTTGGAAAATGACTCTTTCTCGATCTCGCCCGATGCCCGGGTCTCCCGCGAGACCAGGTAGCGCGACGCCCGCGCTATTGTCTCGGCATCCCAGGTATTGATCACCGCATTGGTTTTCTCGCCCAGCTGCTCGGGCGTCGCCGCGGACAGTGCCGGCGTTTTGCGCACGATCGCGGTATAGGCTGCCGTACCGATGATGTTGTTCTTTAACCGGTGCCGGGTACTGTTTACCGGCGGGCAGGTATAGTACTCGTCTTCATTGAGGATTTTGACGTAAGGAACCGGGCGGCAGTCTTCCAGATCCAGTTGCTCACCGGACAGCCACTCACACAGAAACCAGACGATCCGCAACCACTTCGAGGTCGGCTTGTCTCTAACGGCCTGCTCGACATGGGCGCGAAAATCAGGGTTGGTACTCAGCGCCCGAAAATAGGCCACCTCGACCCCTTCCCGCTTCAGGGCCACCACGGCATGCAGGGCTGGATTTTCATTGGCCGGCCGCTCAATATTGAAGTTCTGCAGGACCGTATTGTGGGTGATCCGGGTATCGGCGCCCCGCGTTCCGACGAGCCCGCCGGTGTAGGATTTCAGGTGCCGCTCAATGACAGCCAGCCCATAGTGCCGGCGCAGCCACTCGTAGCCGATCGGATTTTCTTTCATGCCTACCCTACCTCAAAATCATTCTATTCCTCCAGATTATACTCATTAATGAATCACGTTTGATGCAAAATCATAAATCCCAAGCCATAGATTTATCATTTCATGCACAACAATGGTCAAAATTTAGTATTTTAAGGATAAATTGAATGATTCACGCCGGCGGATTTCGGGAGATTAATGTTTGCACAACATCGGACGGCGCTCTTCAGGACGGCATTAGGACATTTTTACCCAAGAAATTTTTAACTTCAGCAGTTTATCTTTCCCGCCGAATCCCAGACTTTCCACGACAAGCATTTCTTGTACCTGAACAAGGCGCCCCTCGACTTGAACAAGAGCACCATCAATCGCAGCTGTTTTATGGATGAGCAGCGCATAAATAAAGAATTCGGAAAACGGGATAAACAGGGTCGCCTTGTCATAGGACAGTTTGCACCGATAACTTTGTTTATGAATGACTATCTGGTTTATGAAAAAGTCCATCTCGCACCACCACCGCCCTGTCACTATTATCAATAAAGATATACCAGTCAGCAAAAAATTGACTGGTTGATAGTTCAACTGATACCCATAAAGTATTAACAGCTACAGGAAGATGTTCAAATTTCATTTCAATGCGATACAAGTATTATTAGCAGCGCTCATTGCACTCAGAATAATTGCCTACTGAATACCCCAATGAAATTCCCTCAAGGGATGAACCCTATGCCAATAATTGTTAGAGTGGTCGCCAAACTTATCAGCCTTCTTGCATAATCTACCCATCATGAGAGTCATGCCTTTTCAGCCAGCCAAGCTCAGCACTATCACTGCACTTCTTTTTGGCTGCAGCCTGTTTGCTATTTCCATCATTTGTCTGGTCTTTGCCCGGTACTTCTTTTTATCGGATCTCGATGATATTGAGCGACAACATGTTCTCCAGCACAGCCTGCAGGCCAAAACTGTCATTGAAAGTCTGTTGCAAGATCAGCAAATACGCTCTTTTGATTGGGCGTACTGGGATGAGAGCTATCGGCTGGTGACAGCCGGCGATCAAACCTACCACGACCGTAATTTATACTATGACGGCCTCGTTGCACTCGATATCGACCTCGTTGCTTTCCTGAACCGACAAGGACGGCTGATCGAAAGCAGGATGACGACCTCGCAATCGGAAACGATCGCGATACCCGCAAAGCTGCGCGAACAACTGCTGTCCCCCCAGGGGATCGGCCACTTGGTCGAAGCCGCAATCCGGGGAGAAGCCGACATTGCGCAAGCTCACTCCGGGCTCATTCGGTTTGATGACGACATTCTGGTCGTCACGCTCACCCCTATCCGTAACAGTCAGGCCGATAGCCCTGTCGGCGGATGGTTGATCTGGGGCCGTTACTTATCTGCCGTTTTCCCCAGCCAGTACACTGAGATCTTATCTTCAGAAAACACCCTGGTCAGCGTGACCCCCCAAGATCATATCGACAGCCACCAATTTCCCATCATTCACCCCGAAGAGAATGACAGCGTATTAGTTGCGTGCGTTATCCTGGACGATATCCACGGCAACCCGATCGCAACCCTCAAAAGCAGCCGACCGCGTGAAATTTACACTAGAGGCGAAGCACTCATCGGCAAGCTGACACTCACCATATTCATCGCATCCGTTCTGATCAGCCTGCTCACGCTACTGGCGCTCAGGCAAAAAGTCGGCCGTCGATTTCAGGCTTTGGAAAGGGGTCTGAAAGCCTTGATCCAAGATCAGTACAGTACGCCAATCAAGGTCGGTGGGAATGATGAGTTTTCGATGGTCGGCGAGGTCATTAACCAAATCTTAGCGAAATCCTCCCATACCCATGCCGCGCTCCATGACGTGATGCAAAAATTTAATGCCTTGCACCGTACCAGCAACCTCGGGCTCCTGATGGTGTTGGACGGCAGAGTCGTCGAGGCCAATGCCGCCATGGCATCAATATTACGCTATCCAGCGGGACAGGAGCTGGTCGGTTGCTCCCTCATGAGCCTGTACCCTCACCCGATTGAACCGTTGACGGGCGCTATCTCTGCGGGGCAAACGGTTTTTGACACGGAACTACAAGCTGCCGACGGTTCGCTGATCGCCTGTAAACTAGAGGTACTTCCGATTCATCAGCAAAGCAGCAAAGCACTGATGCTCTCCGTGAAAGATGTCAGCCAGCAGAAAGCACAGGAAGCACAGATCAGACAACTGGAGAAATACGACGCCGCAACCGGGTTGATGAACCGCCATACGTTTTTGCAGTCACTTGATCACCTGTTGTCAAAAAGCACTCATGATGCTGATTCAACGTTAATTGCCGTGCTTTATATACGGATTGAACGCTTTCACAACGTTACCGGCGCATTCGGCCACCAAACGGCAGATGACGTTGTCAGAGCCGTGACGAACCGGTTGAGGCATCAAATCGATATCAGCATGTTGGGCCGCGTTGCGGAAAATGAATTTGCTTTCATCTTAACCACAGCCAGCCGTTTTACAGCTTATCGCTATGCCAAATCCATGGCCTCTGCCCTGCGGTTGTCACTCGAGGTCAATAAGGTTGAGGTGCGGTTATCTGCCTCCATCGGATTAGTCCTCGCCTCAGAATTAACGCCAACGGCTGCCCAAATGCTCAATGCCGCAGAATTTTCTGCCTACGGTGCAGAGTCAGCGCCGTCACACATCCAGCTGTTCACCCGAAAAGTTGCAGCCCAGATGAAAAATCATACTGTGATCCAGCGTGATATGGCGCAGGCCATTCGCGACGGTAGTATCTACCCGCAGTTTCAACCCTTAATCTGCGGGCACACCGAAACGATTTGCGGCTTTGAAGCCCTCGCACGATGGCAGCACCCAGAAATCGGCCATATTTCTCCGGTCCGCTTTATTCCGGTTGCTGAGTCCCGAGAGCTGATTGTTGCATTGGGGAACAGCATTTTAGAAAAATCTTGCGCATTTCTTGCCGAGGTGAATGGGCAGCGCCAGGCACTTGGCTTAAAGCCGCTTTCTGTCCACGTGAACTTGTCCGGGCCTCATTTTTCCCACCCGCAGTTGCTTCCTTTTCTTCGGACCATGCTTGACCGCTATCCGTTTCACCCGGAGCACCTGACACTCGAACTCACCGAAAGTATGTTGATCGACTCGGTACCACAGGTACAGCAACAGATGTCGGCAATTAAAGGGATGGGGATAAAACTCGCCCTGGATGATTTTGGCACGGGCTATTCTGCGCTCAGCTCACTGTGTGAGTTTCCGCTGGATGTGGTCAAGCTTGACCGCAGCTTTATCCGACGTGTCGATTGCGATACGCAAAGCAATATCCTCGTCAGCAGCATTACAGGCATGGCGAAATCACTGGGGTTAAAAATTGTCGCCGAAGGGATAGAAACGGAGCCGCAAAAACGAACCCTGCAGGCATTAGCCATTGAAGAGTTCCAGGGCTTTTATTTTTATCAACCCATGATGGCGGAAGATTGCCTGGCGCTTGCTTTGCAAACACCTGCGACAGCAGATTAAGCGTATAAAAAAGGCCCTGTTAAGACAGGGCCGAAAACAGCTGAAATCACTGTATGAACACGAACGTACAGGTTGAACCGGGGTCAATACACCCTCCCCCGGTGACAACACGTTTTCAAAGCTATCAAAGGTTATATCTGCTATACAAACCATGAGCAGCACTGCATTTTCCCGGTTTACCCACGACCTTTCAAGCGATAAATTATGGTATAGCACATTGCTTTTTCTCCTATCTCTGAGCGAAGCCTACCCCATGAGCTGATTGCGTTTTCACTGGTTTAATAAAAGACCACTTAATTTCATCGTTGCGGGCATTTCGTCACTACCTGTTTCCGGATACCCCCAGACTTAATTAACAGATAAAATACCAATTTAAGAAATATACCCAGTTCCACAGCCAAACCATAACAATATATTCGGAATTTAAAACTACAAAGAAACACATCTGCAGCACATAAATCCCACAACTTTAAAGTTGATTTTTATACTGAAACGAACTGTTACTATGTGCGCCGACTAACAAACCACTCAATTAAAAATTGAGTGCGTTGAGCAATCACCTACAGAAGATCCAAGTGGAAGCAGTACTCAAGGATATACAGTGAAAACACTCGGTTTTAAAAAAACTCTCATCCTCTCTATCATCGCTCTGGTGACAGGCAGTTTACTCATCTCCAACTGGCTGTCATACTAGGAGATCAAAGAAAGCACTATCAACAGCATTCATCAACGTACCGATACCACGGTCAACTATGAAGCGAGCCGAATTGAAGCCTGGTTCGGGCAAAAATCCCGCGCGATTGATGCGATGGCCGCCGATTACCGGGCGGACCATGATGTGAAGCGCCTCCTCGAGACCGTGCGGTTGGTCAAGCAAGCCAGTGATCTTGCCACCATCCTCTACGGATTTGATGACGGGCGGGCCTACTCCACCCTGAGCGGCGGCGGCTGGCACAATGGCATCGCCGATCCCGCACAGTATGATCCGCGCCAGCGACCCTGGTACGCACAAGCCCAGGCTGCCAGCGGGGTCGAATTGACCGACTTCTATACCGATTCCACCACCGGAAAACTGGTGGTCTCCCTGATCAAGGGCATTCCCGGCGGCGCCGTTCTGGGGGATATCGAACTTGACATCCTGGCTGAAACTGTCGCCAACGTCGATATTCCCGGCGCCGTCGCGGCGATTGTCGATGAGCACGGCCAGGCGCTGGCATCGAACTCTGCAGCGCTCACAGTCGGCACCCGACTCAACGAGATCGGTTTATCCGTCGTCCAGCAAATGATGCTGTCTCAAGACGCGGTCAACGTGGATTACACCTTAAAGGGAGTGGATAAAGTCGCCTTTACCAAGGCCATTCACCTGGTCAACGGCCAGAAATGGTACCTGTTCATCGGTATTGATAAGTCGGTCGCCTACGCCGAAGCCGATCAAGCGCTCACCCAGTCGATCATCTCCTCACTGATCATGATTGCAATTGCAACGGCACTGGTGCTGGCTCTGCTCAATGTGCTGTACCGCCCCATCACAGCCCTGAAATCCGTGATTGTGGACTTATCTCAAGGCAACGGCGATCTCACCCGGCGCCTCCCCGTCACCAGCCAGGATGATTTAGGGAAAATATCAGAAGGGATCAATACCTTTATCGCCAGCCTGCAATCACTGATGCTAGAAGTCGCTCAGTCTTCGACCAATATTTCGCGCAGTGTCGATGCGCTGAAGCAGCAAACCGAAACCAATGCCGAGATCCTGACCCAACACTCGAGCGAAACCGAGCAGGTCGTCACGGCGATCGAGGAAATGAGCTCTACTGCCAGTGATGTTGCCGGCAATGCTTCACAAGCCTCCCAGTTTACCCAGTCGACACATACCCAAGTGGCTAAGTCTGGCGTTATTGTGACCGAAGCGGCTGCAACGGCAGCCCAGATGATCACCGATGTCGATCAAACCGCGGCGCAGATCGCCGAGATTAACCAGGCCAGCCAGGACATTACCAAGGTTCTCGAGATCATCGGTGAGATTGCCGAGCAGACCAATCTGCTGGCCCTCAATGCAGCGATTGAAGCGGCCCGGGCCGGCTCACAGGGCCGAGGCTTTGCCGTGGTTGCCGATGAGGTGCGTGCCCTGGCCGCCAGAACTCAAGCCAGTACCGCCGAAATCGAGCAAACCGTGAAGCAATTACGCCAAAGCTCAGATGCTGCGATCAACGCGATGCAGGCAACCAAGGCAACCTGCGAAGCGACAGAGCAGCAGTCTCAGCGGATCGCCAGTGACTTAACCTCGGTCGGTGATTCGGTAACCCAGGTGAACGATCTCAATGCGCAAATCGCGACGGCAGCCGAGCAACAGAGCTCTGTCACCCAGGAGATCAGCCGCAACATGTCTGCCATCCGCGAGATTGTGATGACAATTGCAAAGAACGGTGAAGACACCAGCAGCGAAGCGCTCAACCTCGCCGCGGCAAACAGCCAGCTCGAATCCGTGGTAGCCGAATTCAAGCTGCAATAATCAGCAATCAGCGGTCCTCGCCCCATACCGACAACAGCTCCCGCGCGGAGCTGTTTTTTTACAAAGATTCAAATTCAAGACTCAAATGTATGCCCCCTTCTCAAATACCCGACTAAATTGTAGATAGATACAACTCAAACTCGACTTTCGCGCGCTGAAAATAACGCATCTCGCATCGGGTTACTGCCAAAGGAATACCGTATGTTCAAAGAGCTGATGTTAATGCTGCATGTGATGTTCGGCGTTCTCGCACTGCTCGCCGCGGTATGGGTGTTTGTCGATACGCTTCATGCCAGTCGCGCTAACGATGGCCGCATCCGGATTGCAACTCTCCTGGTCGCTGTCCTGATATGGCTGAGTTACCTCATCGGGGGCTATTGGTACGTCACTTTCTACGGCGCGGACAAAGCGCTCATTAAAGCCGGGCCCTGGTCGTTTGCTCATTCTTTTTTCATGGAGGCGAAGGAGCACATCTTCCTGATGCTTTTGTTGCTCGCAACCTTTCTGCCGATTGCAGCTTTCGGTGACATCGCCCATGATCGATCAAAAAGACATCTCGTACTCTGGACTGCCGCGCTGGTGATCATCCTGTCCCTCGCAATGGAGGGAGCGGGGGCAGTGATCAGTATGGGACTGAAAGTTTCTTTACTCGCTAATTCCGTATAAGGAGCTGAATCATGCCTCATTCCCCGGTCAACGATAGCAAGCCCCCATATGCCGGTGCGGCCATCATCGGGTTTAGCCTCTCTTATGCTGTCACCAGCATTTTCAGCGCGCTCCTGGTGGTACTCAAAGAAATTAGTGAGACCATCCATCACGTGTTGGTGGTGATAACCGGCCACCACTGGGTGACACATGGATTGCTGGATCTCATCCTCTTCGTTGCGCTCGGTTTTGTGCTTTCCCGGAAATACGGCGACGCAGACATCACGGACAACGCGCTCATCATGAGTATCACCGGTTCGACTATCCTCAGTGGCCTAATCATCTCAGGTTATTATCTTTGAGGTGAATCGAAAGTAATTACAGCTGAAAAACTGCTCAATGACCACAAGGTTGCAGTGAGGCAGTGTCGCTCAACTCAGTATGGACGCCGCCAGATAGGAAAAATGAAGACGACTGTTCCCAGATGGGAAAGGCCATGACCTTCCCCATCTGGACGCAAGCGGTATGAGCGACAGCGACCCCAAAAACGAGCGATGCCATGCAGGGCGCATTCACGAAGGACGACTTTCAACAGGATGTGGCTAACCCATGTCAATCTCTTCCACAGAAATCCCAAGGATCAGGCTTAGCCTGGTGAGATCCTCTGGCTGAGTATAGAAATGTGCATGGCTGTAACCGCTACTGTTACTCTTCAGCACAACAAGAATGACAGACTCGCTATCTTGAGCATGATAGTGATATCTCACCAGCTGGAGCTCGCTTTTATCACAGACCAACTTACCAACATCAAAGCGAATTGCGATTGAATTGGATTCTTCGTGAAACTGTACTGCCAGCTTCTTATCCTGCCACACGGTTTTACTGATCATGATGTATATTCTTCATTCGACCGAATAACCCAGAACATAATGCTTGAGCTTCCGGTAACATTGACAGGATCCGCCGCAGGCTTCACTGTCCCATAAGTGATATTTTCAATGAGGACATAGTATTTACCCGGCTCCAATGTTAACCACCCCGTATCAATAGGGGCGCTATTGTGCAACTCAGAGCTTGATATCGGAAAAAGTGTCGCGCCCTTGAAGTCACCGTCCTGAGCCATATCTCCCCATTAAGCAATGGCGGAGGATTATATATACAACCACAACCACACTCAACACCGTTAATACCGTGTTATTCGGCGATTCCGGCAGCTCCAGGTCTACACGATCGATAAGTGACAACTCCGCGCTCGATTGAGCGCGGTGTGGCGGCGTTTTTTCACAACCTGTAGGGAGAGACGGCAGGCTAAACATGAGACAGGAGCGTCCTCGAACGGTACACCGATCATGCGGATCCCCGGCAAACCACAATCGGGCTCATCGAACGAGCGGCACAGCAAAGTGCCGCCCCCCAAAACATCAAATGCTAAACTTTTGGGTTTCGGCATTTAACGCATGGGCCATTCGAGAGAGCTCACTACTGGAGTCCGCGATATTCCGGGTCGCTTTTTCTGTTTCGGAAGCTCCGGTATCAATAAACTCGATGTTCTGGGCGATTTCATCAATCGTCGTGGTTTGTTGTTCGGTCGCAGTGGCTATCTGAACGACCATATCAAAAATACCACTGACTTCCTGCGACAGCGCGGTGTTGATCTGATTGGCCTGGTGAGCAATGAACTGCACTTTCTTTGTTTGCTCAACGTTTTCGGCCATCGTCTCTACCGCGCCATTCGTACTCCCGACAATCGCTTCAATGATGGCTTCAATTTCCGAGGTTGATTTCTGAGTCGATTGCGCAAGATGGCGTACCTCATCAGCAACCACAGCGAAACCACGACCATGCTCCCCGGCCCGGGCTGCCTCAATCGCAGCATTGAGTGCCAGGAGGTTGATTTGCTCAGCGATCTGCTTGATGACACCAAGAACATTCACAATCTGCTCAGAATCATGGCGAAGTTTGATCATTTGGTCGGATGTCGCTTGCGTCGTTTCACTTAACGCGACTAAAGAGCTATGGGTGTTGTTGATATGCTCAGCCCCTTCTTTCGCCTTTGTCAGGACATCCTCACAAACACGAGATGCATTTGCTGTCGTACCGGCGATTTCCCGGATCGTTGCGCTCATTTCAGCCGTCGCTGTCACAGCCTGGGCTGTTTGTGCCTGTTGCTCCGTCACCGCCGCGGTCGTTTGCTCGGTGACCGCGGCCAACTCATCCGCTGTCGTTCCCTGTTGAATAGCCACATCCGTCAGTTGGCTGACCATCGACCGAAGGTTACGCAGCATTTTGTCTAGAGAAGTTTGCAGCAACCCGACCTCATCGTGCGCATTCACTGTAATATTTTGCGTCAGATCACCCTCTGCCACTTTCTGGGCAATGGCCGCCGCATCAACGATTGGCCTGGCAATTCTGCGCGCAGCGTAAAACCCGATGCACAGGACAATGATGGCGGCACCGCAGACCAAGAAGACAGAAATTCGCGTCGTATTGTGCACCGATGCAAATGCTTCTGCTGCATCCATTTCACTAATAATGACCCACTGAAAGTCGCCAATGTGTATGCGGTTAAAAGCTGATAAGACATCATTGCCATTATAATCCTTGATGATGGCGACATTACGCTCTCCGGCGAGTGCGCGGTTAACTGCCTCGGTCTCTACCCCGTTCTCCTTGACGGTTCCCGCAAAACTGGCTTTCACAGAATGGCCGACAGGATCAAGGTATGAATCAGAACGCATCCGTTTATCCTCACCGACCAGGTAACTTTCTCCGGTGCTTCCCATGCCATCCCGCACTGCCATGATATGCTGGATCCCATCTTGAGAAAGTTGCAAAGCGACGATTAGCCCGGAGCCACCAACCGGTTTGGCGATAAACGCGGCGGGCTCGCCGTGACTGGGAGCATAAGGCTCATAATCGACGATGCCGTACTTTCCGGATCGCTTGACCTGGCTCACAAGCCTGCCCAGATTTGTACTCGCATACTTTCCGGTCAGAATATTGGTTTGAAAGTCTGACTCTTTTTCCACCGAGTAGAAAATCACCCCCTGCCGGTTGATTAAGAATAAATCGTAATACCCATATTGTTTAATATAATCTGAGAAAAATGAATCATAGCTTTCCTGGTCAAGATGAGGAATGAAGTTGGCTAAAACAGAAATATCAGATTCGCGTTCATCAAAAAATGACTGCACCTGGTTTCTTTTGATTTCATTAATTGCCCCTAGTCTGTTAAATACTTTAGATTCAATGTCTTGCGTGGATTTCATGGTGGCAATTGTCGTATTCACTAAAGCAGGTGTGATACCGACAAACAAAAAGGCCAAGGCTAATTTAAACTTCAGGCTCCAATGTCTCCACCGCCCCATGAAAGGTAATGTTGAGTTTCACATTCTTACTTATCTATTCAACTAAAAAACAAATAGTTAGGCACAAAATCAATCTAGTCCAGAAAATAAGAAAACCAAATAAATTTATGCGCAACCACCAAGTAACAAAACTATCAATAGATAGTATTACAAAAATATTTCAATTTCATGAACATCACAGTGGCAGTATGAATGGAGACAAGCATTCCCGGCGGTAGATACACGTCAAATATTAATCTATTATGTCCAGAAAATAGTGTACAGAAGAATGGGCGTGGCTCCACCGCCAATTGAACCTCTCTGCTGCCTTCACCGTTTTCCGCCCATGATTTTTTCGGGAAAAAAGGCTAACCCCCGCCGCTTCACATAGTCACTCAGGGTGCTCAGCGCGGCATCGATCAGCCTCGCGGTTTCTCGGATCCCCAACCCCATTCGGAGGTACTTCTCGATCTGCTCGCGCCTGGCATCAAGCTTGAGGGTTTTGGCAGCCCCTTTCGGTCGCCCCAGCTGATAGCCGGCCGCTTTTCTGGCCGCTAAGGCCTCCTTGGTTCGCATCCGGATAAACTCGCGCTCGATTTCGCCGGCCAGACCGAGCATGGTGGCGATGATTTTCGATTGCAGCGAGCCGTCGAGCTGCATGTTCTGCTTGGCGATATAAACCCGGAGCTGTTTCTCCATGCACAGCTCGAGGATTTCCAGCACCTGCAACGCCGAACGGGCCATCCGGGTTACTTCAGAAAACACGATGGTATCTCCTTCTGTCATGCCCGAACGGCCTCATGACTCACTGAATGATCTGACGTCTTGGAGTACCTGGTACTGCATTCTCAGGCTGGAAACTCTAATTATGCATGTAATGCGTATTCCGGCGATTATGATCTAGGATTCCGTTTTTATCCGATCACCTTTTTCTTCTCTTTTTCTCTATCCTTATTTTTACTCTAAGTGATCGGATTGCACCAGTTTCCGCATGGATTCTCCTCCCAGTTCGATTCGGTGGCTGTTGTGGTTCAGACGATCTAACAGCGCATCTGCGACGGTGGCATTGCCTATCATGTTGTACAATTCCTTTACGGGGAGCTGGCTGACAACGATAGTGCTACTTACCTGGTATCGATCCTCTAGCACTTCCAGTAAGTGCCCCGCATGGTCTTGAGACAGCTTTTCCATTCCCCAGTCATCAAGAAAGCTGCTTTTGGTACGTGCCACCCAGACGACCTGTACTCAAGTCATCCAGTAGACGGCTTAGCCGATAGTAGCGAACCATGTGTTGCTGCTCGCAAGCCTGAGTTGCCAGGACGCAAGCGATATAGGTCTTGCCTGCACCTGTCGGGCCTGTCACCAAGATATTCTGGTGTTTATGAAGATAGCCACCTGTCAGTAGTTCACTGATCTGCTGGCGTTTGAGCCCTCGGCCTTCCTTGTAGAGTATTCGGCTTAGCTGGGCATCCAGCCTTAACTTTGCTTGACGTTTCAGGCGTTGTATTTTGGTCTGGCTTCGGTTGAGTAACTCACTTTCGAGCAGCAGGCCTAAGCGTTCCTCGAACGTCAACTCAGCATACGTGGAGAGTTGCTCTTGTTGCTGCTCCAGTGCGGTGGCGGCATGACTCAGGCGAAGGGCTTTAAGTTGTTCATTCAGTTGGTTCATCGTTATCTCCTAGTGGTAACAGTCGGGGCCACGCACATTGCTGTGAACAAGATCAGGTGTCGTTGTTATGTCATGATTGAGTGGCCTTCGCGATGATTAACCAACAGATTTTTGATGAACTGGAAGTAAGGCTTGTTGACCAGAAGAGCGTCTTTACATGCTTGTTCCAGGCGGCACTCCCCATGCTTCTGACTTAAGTTCAACAGCCCAAGGCAACTACGCTATGCCTGCTCTGGATGTGGCCTGGACATCAGTAGGGCGTTCACCACTTCTCTTGTGGCACTGCCGATGCGACCCCCTGCGCAGTAAGCGCTCTGGTGACCATTTTTGATGACGGTGATTCTCGGGCATATGTTCGGGATATGTGCTCATCCCTCTTTCTTTCGTGCTTCTGACCTGCTGCGAAACAGGTTGCCCTGAAAGTAAATCTGAACCAGCCTCGATGTGGCCTCCAACTCTACATGCTGGCCGACCTTGGCGCGTTTTGTTTCGGTATAGAGATAACGCTGGATGGGAAGTAGCTTTAATGCCGGCTTGTTCAGGGATTCGAATAGGACCTTCCTGCTAGCGCCAACTTGCTTCATCTCTCGTTGGTTGAGTTCATCCATGAGTTCCCTGATGCTGAGGTTCTGTTCTTTGAAGGTATGGTAGGTGTGATGACGCAGGCGCATCATACTCCAGCGTTCAACCAGTAACACCGCGTTTTCCGCCTTCGCCTTATCTTTGGGTTTATATGGGCGGGCTGGCATGATGGCGGTTTGATAGTGATGAGCCATTTTTTGATAGCTGTCATTGATCGTTGGCGCATAGCGGTCTGCTTTGCTGACGGCGGAACGTAGGTTATCAAGCACCAGAAGTCTGGGAACGCCACCGAAGTGCTCGAAGGCATTGGCATGCGCTTCCAGCCAGTATACTTTTCCCTGACCCGGGAAGGCTTCAACATAGGTGTAGTTAGATACACCTAGAGTGGTAACAAAGACTTGGGCCTGGCGGACTTCCCCGCTATCTGGGTTAACTACGGGGATCGTTGGGCCGCAGTAATCGATGAAGAGCTTATCGCCTGCGGTATGTATTTGTATCATGCTGCGCTTTCGATTTTTAAGCCAGCGAGTATAGTGCTCGCAGAACTGACTGTAACCGTAAGCTCTCTCTTGATACTGCTCATAATATTCTTGCCATAAGAGCAGCTTGGTCATGCCTTTGCGTTTGAGTTCAACAAAGCACTGGGCGAAGTCAGGCATCACTTTGGACTGACTTGCGCTTTTCGGGTGGTAAAGCGCCCGGGTAAGCTCGGCATCTGAGCAAGTCTCGGGAAGCGGCCAGCCAATATGGCTCTGCTTAAAACGAGTCAGGATTTCGGAGACGGTGGAGCAGCCTATTTTCAGGCAGGAAGCGATATTGCGGTTGGACAATCCGCAATCAAATTTCAGGCGAAGCACCTCTTTAACTTTGGTCATCGGTATTCTCTTTCTCGGCATTGTCACTTCCTTGCAACCTTCTGACGTACAGCAAGAATAGTGAGTTATTGATTTAAAAGAGAAAAATTAAGGACTCCGGCGATTCCGGTCATAAGTTCCGGAGTTGGGTGAAAAATGGCCGGGTAATCCCGGAACCGGTGATCGGTTTAAACCGGAATGAGCGATCGGATAATCCCGGGATCAGGGTTCGCAATACTCCGGAATACGCATGTAACTAATTAGGGGAGGTTTACATACGGCTTCCAATTTGAACTCTGCCATACATGAGCAACGTTTTCTTGTCATTAAACACCTCTTGTTACGGTGGAAATTTATCACCTAAAGTGGTGTTCGGGCTCATTAGATCCATATATGGACGCCCCGGTTTTTGCAATGGTTGATTAATGGCGGCTCGCTTCCATATATCCGACGTCTTGATAAGCATTTTTCACCTGCGCCATTATGTAATCAGAACCCTCTCTCTTAATTACTAAAACGGCATCAACAGCCATGGTTGAACTAAGCGTTAGCAACTTAATTCTGGCGCATTAACGCCGAGGGAGGGGCGTCCATCATTACAGTTCATCAAAAGGTATTAATTCGATGGCCTTTTGATGCAATTCCCAACCAGGTTTTAAACCTACTAATCAAAAAGCAACCCAAAAGCACTCATACTCACTACCGCAGAATACCTGCAAAAAAGATTCCCCTAAAAAGCGCCTAGTGGACTATGGGCTTTCACATGTGAAAGTTCATCTGCCCTCAAGCGCTACAAACAGGTCAAATCCCACAATAATCTAGAAAGTCACCACTGCAAACCCATCCAAAGAAATAATGGACGCTCAGGTCCCACAATGATTGGTGCATTACTTCCTACATCCCATCCTAAACGGCATATTGACGAAAACAATCCGTTACTGAGTCCCACAAAGATAGGTATCTGGAAAGCAACGGGTTAGGTCCCTGGAGAGGAATCGCTGCAATACCTGCCAATCAGCGGTGGGACACGAGGAAAAATTACGCCCTAAAAGGGCAATTACAGATGCGTAAGCCAAAACGTAATCGCGCTACCTTGAACAAAATAAACAAGGAGCCAACATGACTGTATTAAATGAGCATTCCGCCGCCTATCAATGGCATCAACGAGCCCAGCAGCGACACCCCGAAAATGAACAAGAGAGCTTTGAACTCGCGCTTTCCCAATCGCTAAAAGCACTTGCAAATATCGAGAATTTTGCCATGCAGGAACCCTATCTGCTTGAGTTTTTAGCCAGTTGCTACGCCAACCATTTTTGGCGTACCCATCGAGCCCATAAGGAAACATCACCTGGCCGCTACGGCTGTCGTGTTCGAGTTCGCAACCATCGCTTTGAAGCTGCTTGGTACCACAACTGGTATCTCAGTGCTGATCAAATGCCACTGCGAAACAACAAAGAACAGCGTGTTCGCTCAAAGCATTTATCCAAAGGTAAAGGCTTTCGTTACCCTCCTAGCCGCTTTTCAAAAGCCGACGGTGAATGGGAATCCGATCTTATTGAGTACACAGAAGATGCCTTCGCACTGATCCGAGAAGTGCGGCACGAAATCCTCACCATCAAGCAAAAAGCACAAATCTGTACAAAACGACTTCACAAGCTACGTGAACACTTTCAAAAAATGGAGAAGCACAATGACTAAGAAAACTACACCAAACGTCGGTATCGAGCAACTAAGCAAAGAAATTGAGTTGAGTAATCTCAAGCTAAAGCTGCCTAAGCAAACTCCTCTACCTGAAAAAATCGATGATTTACCTAATTTCGTCGCTACAGAGTCAAAGCACTTAATGGCAGCGGCAAAAGGACTGAAGAAACAATTGGATGAGCTAAAGAAGACCTTGTCAAAAGAGTACAAAGTAGAGTACCCACTTCGCTATGAGTTCGTTGTCGTGAGTGAACAACGCTTACCTAGGATCAAGTGGCACCGCGTGATCGCTCGTAAAGGTTGGTACCCAGAACTTGAAACGAAAGAGGTTTCCAATGGCGTATTGCGTCGATTTTCAAATACAATGGACTGGGAAATCCCACTTTATCTGCATTTATTAGATGAGCTCGACCATCTAGAGAATCGCGTTAAGCCAATAAAAAATCTATCCAGTCAAGTGAGAAAAACAATGCGAGCGATAGAAAAACTACACATTTAGATCTATCCGATCTAGAAGCTTCATGTAGTTAAATGAAGCTTCTACCCACACTTTGCATTTTCAAAATCGATGATACGCTGGTAACAAAACAAAACAAAACAAACATACAGACTTTATACTTAGGGTGTCTAAGCTAAATGTAGACATAAACAACATATTGGAGACGAACATGGAACTTTGGATTTGGCTAGGTGGTTTATTACTGGCGATTGCCGCAGTCGGTGGTGTATTTTGGTACTCAGGACGACAGAAATAGACTTACCACTGGTCAGCGTTATCAAGATCCTGCCTGATCTGCTCAATAAGCTCCTGCTTTTTATTTTCACTTAGTTTTTCTATCAAACAGGCCAGTTCTGCTGAGCTGTCAGAATATGAAAAGAAGAACGCAACAGGCACGCCAAGCTCCTGAGCAAGCTTTTGTAGTGTGCCGATATCGGGCATATGACGCCCTTTTTCATAATGATTCATACGGCCACTCGCTGAACTTGGGTCCATACCCAAACGGATACCAAGCTCCCTCTGGCTGATACCAACGCGATTTCTTGCCTGTTTAAGGCGCTGTGGAAATGGATTTTTTTTAGACAAGTGAGAATCATCATCAACCTATGAAGCTTAGATTTTCTAAGTTTTAATTATACCTGTATACTTAGGAAAACTAAGCACAAACTGGAGGCTAAGATGAAAACACTGAAAAAGTTCGCGCTCTTCTGCGTTTTTTGTCTTGGTGCGTTAGTGACTATATATCAAAGCTGGGGAATAATGTTGATGGTCTTCCCAAGCGTTATTTGGCTATCTAAACCACTAGGTGTTATCCACAAAAATAAGTACGTCGCATTACTACTTTGGCTAGTACTCCTCTATTTGAATTGGTTATTCGCGACAACTGGAGTTCTCGCCTATTTCTTCATTAATATATGGCATTTGCACCAACGGAACATCCCAACTAATCCATCATCTATCACCACACTAACGTCTCGACGTATCAATCCAAGCACTGGTTTATTGATGAAAAACAGGCACTTTGACATCGCAGGTAATACTTATGGCTGGAAGGATGATTGATATGGGTAGGTAATGATCACTCCACCTGTTCGGCGGCCGCTTTCGCACCGGCGATCCCATCGAGTACGCCATTGCCGCCCTGGTGGTGATGGCCTGTATCGGCCTGAGTCACCTCACCGGCGGCAGCGGATTCGCGCCGTTTTTCTACGACTGGGGCGGGCTCTACCAGGAAGGACTGATCGACGGCGCGGAATGGAAGGCGAACCGTTTCCGGTTGATTTAGGTAAATGATGACATTCACACCATTTTTGTAACGAGTAAGATCGCAGCAATCCTGTTTGAGATGGCCGCATCATCAGAAAAATGACAAGTCATACCAGGTCGAAAAACCAAACTGCATTCATCAAAGTGAAATAATTAAAAAGGTAAAATTGAATCGATGATCGACCAAACCAGGTCCGGCCTGAAAGCACGGCATGGGGTTGACTCAACAGCAACAACTTTCTCGAATAACATATGATCGAATATCAACGTCATGTATGCCGCCCGGAGCTGTTTTCACATCGTTTGCACCGTAAAACCTAAGCCAGTATGTCCTATCAATCACTCACCCAAAAAATCAATCAACAAGCCAAACAAAGAGCAAAGTCAGTGATTTCTCACACCAAAGAAAAGCATTTACGTGATTTCAAGGAAACCAGAGAGGCTCAAGCAGCACTGAACCATACCGTGGCGGTAGAGTTCCTTGTGAATCCGTCTGCGATCAACAGGTAGCAATACAACCTTGATGGACTCAGAGGTCACGGTGAGATTCAACACCAACCCGGTACAGCCACATTTCCTGTCGAGACCGATGCGAAAACACTTCCGCCGAGCAATTCGGACAGATATATTTATAGTAATTTCTTCGCAGCACTTTATCTAACCAAGTCCGATGAATTTGATTGAAAAAAACATTCTGACAACAAGAAGGGCAACATCCATGCATTATATTATTCGTCCTGTCAACTCACCTAATTACCAGATAAGCATACAACTATTGATGTTTCTGTGATGTTTACCAAAGAAAACAATTTCATCTATCACACAAATACGCCCGACTACCGCGATAGTCGCTGAGTGCGCTCAATCATCAACAAACGACAGGACGCATAAAAAGCAAACTTATTCACTATTGTGTTAAATATCACTATGAAAATTTAGACTACCTTGGTACCTTTCGGCACATAAGTCAAAAAACACAACAATACATTGCGACAAAGCCATGATCAGAAAATACGCCATATTCTCTCACCAAAATCCCAAAACGCACCTAACAATGCTCCTGCTGATAGCGTTATTCACGGTAGCCAATATGTACTTACTACTCTCAGAAGAAAAATTGATTTTCATGTTGGGTATGGCAGCCCCCTTATTGCCATTGTTCCTCATGGCGAAGGCGGCTGACTACCGAAAAAAGTATCTGTAATCGCCAAACACACAGGATTTACCCGCCAACAGCCTCGGGCACGGATAAGGCTAGTCCGACCAACCGCCCACAGGAGCCCAAAGTTATTGCCCCGGCCAGTTCCCCGGCGCGGTTGGTAAGGTATAACCGCGACTGGTGATTTTCTCTTCGATCGTCGCAATGGTGTCTCCGTCCGTATCCGCCGGCTGCATCAAATCAGCCGTCACGGCGACGTGGCCCTCATCCGCTAAATCCCCATCAGCATCAATGTCATAGAGAAAGCTTCCGCTGCCGTCATAATCACAACTGTTGGTCGGCGCATAGGTGATATCTGCTGAGCCTGCGCCGATTGAGGCGTCAAACAGGCCCGTGGTCGGATCTTGCGTGATGAACTGGCGCTGCGCCAACTCCTGCAGGGTATGATCACTGCCGGGCCCGGCCCAGTTACAGATCATGCCCTGTACCTCGCCCCGGCTGTCCCCCACCCTGGCACCGTAGCCGGCATAAGATTCACCATCCAACGGGGTGTGATCATTGATCCCGACATTTAATACCCGGCTATGGCTGTCCCCGGCGCCCGCCTGCCAGACATAGGCATACTGGCCTGACAGCTGGGTCGGATCAAAATTAGCAACAAACAGGTTGAAATTTTCACTCCAGCCGGAAGGCTCGCTGTTGGCATCATAATAGCGGGACGCATCCACCATCTGATCGGTCTCATCCCCGGCCCCACGGGTTAGGCCATCCACGCTGCTACCGCAGAAAACAGCGGTACGGCTTTGCAGTGTCATGTCTGTCAGGCTGCTTCGGTCGTACCGGAGTGAGCCATTGAGGGTTCGCGCGCTTAAGTTGCAGTTTCCGCCGGGAAAGTCGCTCTGATCGCCGTCAGCGCGATAAAACAGCACGCCGCTGTACTCATTTAAGCTGCCACTTGAAGTATGCTCTAAGCCAATCACAATGTTTCTCGACGTCGTGCCCGGCGTATAAGTGAGATCCACTTCATAAAGCCATTCATTGGTGGCGGTTTGACTGAGGGTCGCACTGTTGAAGCTAACATCCGGGACAGATAGCGCGTTCATCTCCGTGGTGAGGGTGATACTCCCGCCCGCAGCCGGCAGCGCAATCCCGTTCGAATTCGCCGTCGCAACCATGCTGGCCGTGACCATTAGCGCTGCCATCGACTGATCGTGGACCCCGGCCAGACGCGCGTTCATCTGCGCAGCAGCACACGCATGCCCGGTGATGTCGGCTTCCAGCCACATCAGCAAATCGCCGCCGGGCAGCTCGCCGCTTCCGCCTGTGCCGTCAGGGTGATCCTGATAGCGTAGGCTGGGCCCATAACAGGCTGCATTGCTCCCCTGGCGATAGAAAAGCGCCGCAGTGAAGATATCTCTTAAGGGCGTGGCGCCGCTTAGAATCGCATTAATGCGCGCGGTGGCCCAGGCATAACGCGAAGTTGTTCCGGCGGAAAAACTGCGCGTCTGTGAACCGCTATCAACTTGCATCACCTCAAACGGTGATACCACCACCGCCGATTTTGGGATCAATAGTGAGGCCTGCTGTTCAGAAATAATTTTTGCATCATCCGTGTCGGAGCCGTTACACGCAACGAGCAGGCCAAATGTGCCGGACAATAGTAATTTCTTCATCATGAATCAGATCCCTCTGAAATCGTGAGTGTTTCACCAATCACGCCAGCCGAAGCATAAACACCGAGGGCCATGAAAGCCCATTACATCAGAACCGAGGCTGATAATCACCACGGCTCATACTTATGACACTATCATAATAGACAGAATTCGGAGCGTCCACCAAACCGATGACGGCCAAGCTCATGTTCAACGGCAGGTATTCTCACCTTGTGGTTTGATAAATGTGACACGGCTTCGCCCTCATGATTATCTATACTATCTCGGCAGGGCCCGTGCGGGCACGATACGCAATAGAATATGCATGCTACCGAGTCGCGTCTCTGCGCTTCAAACGGGCCCGCCTTTATCGCGAGGCCACATTGGACTACTTATTGATGGTGATCGGTCTGCTCCTGCTCATTGGCGGGGCAGAAAGCCTGGTGAAAGGTGCCGCCCGACTGGCAGAAAGCGTGGGAGTCCCCAGCTTGGTGATCGGTTTAACCGTGGTCGCATTCGGAACCAGCGCGCCTGAACTGGCAGTGAGCATTCGCGCTGCGCTAACCGGCCAGCGTGAAATGGCCATGGCGAATGTTTTGGGGAGTAATATCTTCAACGTCTTGTTCATTCTGGGCCTCTCGGCCATGATTATCCCCTTAACCATTTCCAGACAACTGATTCGTCAAGACGTGCCGATTATGATCATTATCAGTGCACTCGTACTCTCTATGACAGTCGATGGGCAACTCAGCCGAGGAAATAGCGCCGTACTGGTTGTGCTGCTCATTGGGTATACAGTGTTTTTATTTGTTCAGGGCAAACGGACAGCGCACGTAAAAACGACAGCATCAAACAGCGAGGCTGTCACCGAACCCATTAAAAAGAACGCCCCCGCCTGGCACAGCTTACTTTGGCTGGCAATCGGACTGAGTTGCCTGATCTTCGGGGCGAATGTGTTGGTCGATAGTGCGGTGAATATCGCGAGAGTCTTTGAGATCAGTGAAGCCGTCATCGGGCTGACGATCCTGGCCGTCGGGACCTCGTTACCCGAAGTCGTCACTTCGATCGTGGCCAGTCTCCGGGGCCAGCGCGACATCGCAGTGGGGAATGTGGTGGGCAGCAATACCTTTAACTTATTGGCAGTGCTTGGCATTTCAGGCTTAGTCAGTGAGCAGGGGCTGGTTGGCAGCCTCCAACTCGTGCAGCAGGATTTTCCCATCATGCTGGCCGTCGCTTTGCTGTGCGCTGCCGTTATTTTTCACCGGCGCGTCCCTGAGCCGTATCGAAGGCGGGATCTTTTTTAGCTTATACCTGCTCTACAGTGCATTCTTAATCGGCGTGACAATCCATGCCCACTGGCTCAGTTCACTCGAGCTATTCATCTTCTATTTCTGTATGCCATTGACGGTCTTGACGGTTACCGGCTCGTTGATAAAAGACTTGCGGAAAAGAAAGTAGAGCCGGCATTCGGCACCTGAAATTTGTGGCGATTTCAGGCTGAAACCCCCACAGTAAAATGTTATTTATCAATGACTTAAACTTGAAATTAAAGTGGTGAATTTCAACTGATTTCAGGAGGGTAAGTATAAAAGATTCAGGAAGCTCAGATGTCGAGCTGATCTGTAATAAAGCGATTGAGGAGTACGGACCTTCACGACGGCTCTTACATGAGATATTCACAGCCTGAAATGTCCCACAAAAATAGAATCAATATCTGAATGGGGAAATATGGATAGGTCAATCCTATCATTTTCAGTTAATGGTATGTTACTCAATAATCTTCTGCATTTTTGAACACTTCTTTTAGCATGAGTAACTCATCATCAAAAATAATTCTCTCTGGTGTGTTCGTTTGAAGTGCCAGGATCTCACATTTTAGCCGACTTAACTGATGTTTATTCAGAAGCTTCATTGAAGCCATGATTTCATTAAATTTATCATCGTCCATGACACCACCTCGTCAATCATATTAGATGCTTTGATGTCCATGTTTTCATCTGTCAGAGCTTTCAATTTATCACTGCTTCGGTGCTGATCGAAATTACACCCTATTACACAAATCAAGATGACGACAGATGACTGAAAGTAATCATCGGCTCAGAACACGAACATGACTTCCCGATCTCATACAAGATGGTGAGTGCAAGGATGCGGCCGATACCGGGAATGGTTTTTAACAGTTGATAATCCTGCGCACTGTGCTGTTTGGCATGCTGTTCAATAAAGTGCTCCACGCTGGCGAGTCCCTGAGTATAAAAGGCGATAATGTTGAGATCGATGTCGATATTGCGGTTGATGGCCGCTTGGGAAAACCGCTCTCTGACTTCTTCTCTGGCATGGGGGTAACGCAACTGCAAACGGTGTGATTCGAGGTTGTACTGACTGAATGTGTTGGAGACATGGGCCTTCAAATCGGCCCCATGTCGGACGATTTTCGTGCGTCGACGGAGTAAATCGCGTGTCGCCCGCATAGATTTGGGGTACACATAAGCTACCGGGAAGTTACCGCCCTTAAGTAAAGCGGCGATCTTAAATGCATCAATCCGGTCATTTTTCGTCTTGCCGCTATGGATAGCCTTCATGTAAAGCGCATGTGGCCAAGCACGAAGTCATAAGCGTAGTCGAGGCAAAGATCGCTGACCCAATACCAGCAGTGCATGCACTCGACGCCAATCACAATGTTGTCGTGATAAGGTGCGAGGACTGCCAACAGTTCATCTCGGCTGGCACCAATTTTTTGGTGAATGACTTTATTGCCGCAGTTATCGAGGATGCAAACGTAGAGAATGCGCGCATGCAGATCAATACCACAGTAATAGTCGTGCTGTTGGTTATAAAATCTCATTGAGTCTTCTCCGTGTTGGGTTTAGTCGCCTTCCAGCATAGTCAGCGATGCCTATGCTGTCGGAGAAGGCTCAATAAGTATCAAGATCTCTGCTATGCATCCGATACATACATTCGATATTATTTCTATCAATAGATGATTCTCGGGAATCAAAAATAATAATGATATCAGCCCACATCAAGAGGTTTACGTGCTCACTGCTTGGATAGAACAATGGCTGGCGCTAAAGTCAGATGATGAACGCTACAAAGATTACTCCTTTTTGGTTATTGCACTGTTAATCCTGGTCCTGACCAATGCATATTTCCTTTACTACAACATCTTTGTCGTTCCCAACACATACATGCGTCATACAATGTCGGTTGCAACATTCTCATGCCTGATCAGTTTGTGGCTGATGAAAGGACGACGTGCACCGAACGCGGCAGCATTGATTATGCAGTTGGACATCACGTTTTCGAGTTTTTTATTGGTCTTGGTGGAGGGGCACCACGAGTTTGCACTGGCCTTTATGTTTTTAACTCCTGTAATTTCGATGTTCATTCTTGGCTACAAAAGAGGGGCCTGGTTTAGCTTGGCCACCTTTATCGGAACCGCTACCTTTACCCTGTCGACCATGGACACCTGGGGCGCTGCGCGCTTTGAGCCCATTAGCTTTATCCATTTTACGGCGGTCTATCTGTTCCTGTTTATTGTCGGTTTTTTTTATGACTCGAGCCGCCGTCAGACTTTAGCTGCCTTGCAAGAGTCGAATCAAAAGCTGCAAGCGTTGGCGACTAAAGACCCCTTAACGGGGTTAGTCAATCGACGCTACCTTGATGATTATTTGCTTGACTCCAAAACTATACGCTGGATCGCCATGATTGATGTCGACGACTTTAAGCAGATCAATGATATTTTCGGCCACCATGTCGGCGATTCCGTGCTGTCTGACGTGGCTCGTTGCCTCGAGCATGTCGCGCAGTCCGGTGATGTGGTTGGGCGTTGGGGGGGAGAGGAGTTTTTATTCTCCATCAATGAAGTAGATGCCTTCAGGGCCCAGAAAAAAGTGTCGGACTTATTGCAGCAAGTGTCTAGGCATGATTTCGGTATTGAACGGCCAGTGACCATCAGTATCGGCCTGGCGCTTCATCAGCCAGGACAGCATAGAAGTGCGCTGCTGCTCGCTGATGAAGCGCTGTATCGGGCAAAAGCCTCAGGCAAAAATCAGTTCTGCCTGGCCAGTGACAAGTTCGATTACGCGATATGAAGTGGGTTGTTTTTCACCTGTGTCATATCCTGCATGATATCACCCATGGTTTGGGACGCCCTGAATGGCGTATCCAGCGTGATGGCTCGCGCTTGTTCCAGTGATTTAGGGATATCCACCCAAACGGTTTGAATATTATTGTTACTCTGCAGATAGTAGCGTTTGCGACGACAATCACTGATGTTGGTCCACAACGTAAATGAGTTAAACGTAATCCCGGCTTTTTTCTCCAGGCACTCTTCAACATTCATCGGATGGAGCGCCTCAAAGCCCTGTGGGACCTTGCAAGGTGAGATCATCGCACCAACCTGGGCAACACGATCAACATTCATCAGGTCCGTATTTTGCAGCAGACGATAGTAGCTGGCACGCTCGAAACGCTGCACGGAAGTATGCCCGCCGGGAACCGTAAACACAGGGGTGTTATTCAAGGTGTCGGTTTGATTCCATTGATAGCGCCAGTATGTCGCGAGTTCGAGCTGGGTCTGATAATCCGGCTCGTTGGTCATGACCGTGTGTTGACGATCATGGTAGATGGTCAGTTTTCCGTCATGCACTTCTAAAATAGCCGAATCCCCCCGGTGATCAGAAATGGCCGCATGCAATTGTGCCGGAGCGTTCGGGTCTCCCGGAACATTGCCGCCGAACAGACAGATGTCAATTTCCCGAGCAGGAGAAGAAAAATAACTCACCACTTCCTGAACACTGGCAAATCGGTCAAGGATCAGTTGCCCCCAACGCAGCACACTCAGCCCTTTTTCATTGTCTTTTAACGGGCCTTGGTGAAAACTGCTATTGGTATCGTAGAGCACATTGGCAACGAGCCCTTTCTCATTCATTCCGTCACAGAAACCAAAGCCGTTGTCTTGATCACCAATCAACGTGGCAACACTGGTGTACTTCACCTTCCATTTCAGCACCTGGCTTTTGCATAAACCTTCTTTTTTTCGTTCGGACTTACTCATGCCTACTGCTTGTCCACCGGCGGGGGTGAGAAACAGGGTCGCATCCAGGTGAAACTCCCAATCCATATTGCGAGCTACGGCGACGTGTTTGTTATCAACATTGTTGAGAATGCGAGTACACATATCTATCTGATTTCCTTGTTGTTAGATAGTACAAGCGGCAGTATGAGAAGTTATCGCTACTAAAGTCAAATCTATCAATTTCTTAACTTATTGTGCTTGCTGTAGAACCCCCATCACAGAGCTGGCTCCTGAAAGCAGAGAAGCGTCCAAAATTTCTGGCGATTTCAGGCTGAAATTATCACAAAAAACTTATTTATATCAATGAATTAAACATTGAATTCGCGTGGTGAAATTCAGGGATATTTGGGGGAAGGGAGGAGGCGTAGGAGAGTCATAGAGCGGGCAGGGCGCTGGGTAAATTAGAATTGCCCCGAAACGTGTTATAAGTTCAATGCTTCACTGTTTATTTGGGATACCTCAATTGATTCGATTTTCTGGGCTGCTTCAAAAACAAATCTGTTGGTACCATAATTGAGGCTCTGTTCACCAATTTTCACTTTTAGATTGCGGATTTCTAGCTCTGATAAAATATTTAATACAAATCACTCATTTCACATTCATAAACCTAAGCAATGAGATCTATATCCGATTTAACCCCTTCCTCAAGTGTTATTTTTTAGCTTGTTTATGTTTAGTTAATGGCTAAGGGAAAAGACGGTGAAAAAAAAGCAATAGCTTTAATATCGAGCTTAGTGATCGTTGCATGTGGTGATGGTGCGACAAACAATAATCCCGAAATATCGGGTTCGCCTCTTACAACTGTATACGCTGGAGAACCCTATGTGTTTAAGCCTAGTGTCATTGATACCGATGGAGACCCTATATCCTTTGACGTAGAGAATGCCCCCGATTGGTCTACATTCGATACCCAAACTGGTGAACTGAACGGAATACCAACCGATAGCAATATTGGCAGTTATCCAGACATAATCATTACTGCAGACGATGGTAATGGAGGAAGAGCATCGCTTACCGCTTTTACGATTGACGTTGCCCCAGCGTTGACGACGCTAGAACCTTATTTGGTTGAATCAATGAGCACTGCCTTCGAGAACCGAACTCTATCACTTGAAAACTATTCGGCTATTACCCCTTTAGCAGCACATAAAATGGATGCTGCGGGGAGAGCATCGGTCACATTCAATATGCCCGACAGAGGGCAGTCTGTGCTTGTGGCAGATGAAAATGGTAATCCGATTGGGGTCGCGTATTTTAACCGTGACCAGATTGAATCAAAGTTAGTTGATATTTCAATTGAAAGCCTGGCTGACGGTATCATTATAACCAACCCCCTACTGAGTGGTTATTCATATAGCGATCGAGAGCGTATTCTTGCTAAAGCCAAAGCGACAGCAGGATATGTGCCATTTAAAAACTTTATTGACGACGTCTTATCGCAAACGCCAACAGAGTTAGTAGGTGAAGAAGTTTACGAGTACGCGATCACGCTAACACTTGAGGCCATCGACGCGTTGGGCGGGGGTAGTAAACTGGTGCTTAAAGCCATGCAGGGAAGAAAGACTCCGAGTGGAATAATTGGCGACGATCGCGGGCCCTATTTGGCCGACGTTGCGGGCGATGACATTGTCGTCGTTAATCCAACTATGGTGTTCTACGGCATTGAACTTGAAGGGAAAAATACCCAACTGATTGCAGGTAGAGAGCGGCTGTTTGCACTTTTCGACAAGGCAGCCAATGTCCCTGTCACTGAGAACATTCGCCTTGGCAATGGTAACTTTGAGATTTCCTTTACCAAAAATGCATTAACAACATCGGGGGGTCGCTACTCGGCGGCAGCGAATACTTTCAAGATTGCTTCAATGTTTGGGGAGTGGTTTGGTCTTCCGGGTGTTCGTAACTCGACGATCGAAGCAACACTTGAACGGGATGTTAGCCTAGTCGATATAGTTGAAATGTGGGGAGAAGACTTTGCTCTAGGCCTCCTATCACCTGCAAGCCTGTATGAAGATTTTGCCAATAAACTGCTCAAGGAGAAAGGGAATGAATGGGCTGGGAAAATGACCCAAGCACTGTACAAAAAACCTGGCCATGTTAAGGAGTCAATCGCTTTCTTCAAAAGTGCGAAAGCGCTAGTGAAAGCAGCCGCCAATGCTGTAAAGATTTATGACGCAGGCACAAAGTACCTCCCTTTTGCGCATGACTTCGTTTTCAGCCCGATACAACGTCAATGGTGTATTACGCAAGATGACGGCGTGTTGCTTCCAAGTACGAAATGTACTTATGCACCGCCAATAGCATCATTTTCGATTTTACTTTCCTCTGACGTACTTGTTGGTGAGCGTGTCGCTTTCGATGCTTCGTCGTCGTGGGACGTTGTGTATGATTCGAGCGAATTAGAATATCAATGGGATTTGGACGGAGATGGGCGAATTGATTCAGGTTGGTCATTTACCGATTCGGTTAAGCACACATACGATCAACCAGGAAGTTACAGCTCGCTACTCTATGTGAGAAACCCTGACGGTTTAATAGATTCCAAGGAGAAAATAGTCAAGGTGGTACTTGAAGATAATCCTTACTATCAAGAAGTTAGATCACCACATACCAATCGTATCTGGCTAGATAGAAACCTAGGGGCCAGCCGCGTATGTCAGTCTGCAATTGACAGTGCTTGCTTTGGCTACTTTTTCCAATGGGGCAGGCGTGCGGATGGGCATGAAATGCCTGATAGCCGCATCACGCGATACTCGTTCAGAACACTTAAGGCGACCAACAGTCGGTTTTATATTGCGAGTATAGATACTGGGAGAAATGATTGGTTAATTGGTGACGAAGATGGAGATGCTCGAATAGCTTTTTGGTCTAAGACATCGGGAGATAATATTTGTCCGACTGGTTTTCGAGTACCGACCAAAGATGAGCTTGAAGCAGAACTGGTTGACGTACCCAAGTTTTCTTCAAATGATGCGATGTTTAGACATTTCTTAAAACTGCCATATGCAGGATGGCGTCAGCCAGATACGGGGGAGTTATCTGGCAGAGGGGGGGTTGGCGAGATCTGGCTGAATTCTAAATATGGTGAAGGATCGGGAAAATTCTTAAGGTACGAGAAAGCAGGGTTTACCGGCGTTGGCTCTGGCGATGAATCTTTTGGTCTTAACGTCCGCTGTATAAAAGACTAAATAACAGTGTATGTACTCCTCCTGTTAATGGCACATGCAGCTCATAGACTAAGCAAGATGACAAACGCATATCCGCCTTGTCCATCGAGATATTGTTTGACCCTACGAATAAGTATCTTTGGGCCAAGCGAAGTAGATGGCTCTGTTGCTCGAGAGGAAAAACAAAGGGACAGGTCTTGCCGTTTACCTCGCGAAGTTTCCTGTACTTGAAGTAATCCACTGATTACTAATTCAGTGAGGTCACTGGCTCATTCCTGTCCAGAACTTACACAGTTGGCATTTCGTAACTCAGAAATGCCCAAAACTAACTCACCCCAAAAACCTGGCGATTTCACCCTGAAATCGCCAATTAAAACCATTAAAAATCAATATATTAACACTGAAATCAGCGTGGTGAATTTCAGCCCATTCGCTGCGCACGTTTCAGCAGGCCGGCGAAAATCGCTTCGCTGATCTCGGCCGGGAAATCAGCCGGCCGCGCGGGCCGTGGCCAAAATATGACGCGGGAAAATGGAATACCACTTGTAGTGGCGCCCCTTGCTGCCATGCAGCCCCATCGCCATTTTCACCTTGCGCTCCGAGAGCCCGGCGCCGTCCCAACAGCAACGACAGCGAGATCGGCCATTTACCACTCTTCCTTCCACTGCGTGGCCGCCGGGGCAGCTTCACCGCGCGGGCGGATCTCCAGCGCCAGATCCAGCGCTGCCAGCAGCTTGAACAGGGTATCGAGCCGGGTTCCGTCCGGGGCGTTTTCGAATTTCGAGACGGTGTCCTGGCGCAGCCCGACCTTACGGGCAATCACACTCTGGGACTGGCCCTGCTGCTTGCGTTGATCCTGCAGCAGATGACTGAGCTGATGGGCGGAAGTGACTTTCATCGGCGGCTCCTTACACGCGATAACCGGCAAAACTTATTTTACACGGAGTTGCGTGTAAAGCATGAATATGCGCGGCATTTGATCGCAAACGGCCCGGAAAACCGGGCCTTTTTCATCAAAATTCTATTCGCTCGAAACAGCTTTCAGCTAAGCATCTTACTCCGCCAGGTGCTTGGCCAGCGTCTCGCCGATCACCTGGTCCAGCTCTTTCTGCACCGCTTTCGGCAGGCGGCTGAACTCGTAGCTGAAGTTGCGATCCTTGCTGCGCTTGCGGGCAAACATATTGGCATCATCAAACTGCCACAGTGGCTCAATTTTGGCTTTCTTCGGCGCCGGTTTGGCCAGCTGCTGATCCGCCGCCTGGCGATACGCCTTCATCAATGCCGTTTTGACTTCATCCGGGGCCAGTTCCGGCGCCAGCTCGTCGTGATCGACCATCACCTGGGCAATCACATCAGCAATATCCAACCCTTTGCCGGCGATGGCTGTGGCGATCTCCAGCAGTTGTTTGTAGTCCGGGTAGGCCAGCTCGGCATGGTCCGGGAACACCTGCAGCATCTCGGCCGGCACCGAGGCCGCCTGGATCGCCCGGGTCACCTTGGCTGCCGACAGGTTCTGGCTGGCAGCGATCTCTTTCTGGCTCATGCCGCCGTCACGCAGCACCAACAGGCGGATCCCGACTTCACGCAGGTTGTGCTCGCGGGCGGTCTGGATATCAGCCGCCAGCTGCCGGGCATCGTCACTGCTGAGCGCATCCTGGGTCACCAGGACCTCAAGGCCGGTCCCGGCAAACAGCGCGGCGGCCCGGCGGCGGGAGCCGTCGAGGATCTCGATTTTGTCGCCAACCTCGCGGCCGATGGCCGGGAAGAACTGCTGCAGGGTGAGGGTGCGGGTGATATCGGCCACCGAAGCTTCGGTCAGGGCGTCCTGATCGCGGCCGTTGGTGGCGAGCTCCACAAAGGTTTTGTCTTTCAGCGCATCCGCCGCAATGGATTTCAGGGTGAACGTGGCGCTTTGCCCGGAAGCCAGAGTAAAGGTGCGCGTTGCGCCCGCCGACTGGGCCGGCGCGCTGTCAAAAGTGGCCCCGCTGAGTGTACGGCCGATGGTTTTACGTTTGGTTGTCATGGTGAACCTCAGTTGGCACGAATAAATTCAATGCGATCAAATACCGCCTTAGCAAAATCTTCCGCAGCGACGCGGGCATTTTTCAGCGCTTCGCTGCTGCCGACATAAGTGGCCGGGTTGGCGGAGATCACGGTGTCGAACGACTCGCCGCAGCGCTCGAAACCATCGAGGCGGGGCAGGGCGACATCGAGCATATCACCGCCGAAGATCTCCTTAGCCAGGCTGTGGCACAGCTTGTGGTCGGCCTTGTTGGCCAACTTCGACATAAACCCGATATTGCCCTGCACCCGCAGCTCGGCACCAGAGTGGCTGATCATGCTCATCAGCTCCGGCAGGCGGTTGAGATATTTCAGCGTCGAGTGAAAATCGACCTGAGCCGGCGGGATCGGGGTCATCAGCAGATCGGACGATGCCAAGGCGTTGGTCAGGAAGGCATCAAGGTGCGGGCCGCTGTCTACGAAAATAAAGTCATAGTCGCCCTGGAGTTTGTCGATCACATTGTCGCGCAGCACGGTGTGCACATTGCGCTCCGGCAGGTGCTCGGCGCACAGCTCTTCCCAGCGTGAGGCGATAAAAGCATCTTCAATCGAGGCCGGGATCACGTCGACACCCGGCACCCCGGAGCTGATCACGAACTCATCAAGCAGTTCCTCACGGCTAATATCCTGCAACATCGCCTGGGCGGCCGTGGTCTCAACCGAGCCGACCGCCTGGGTATGGTTAAGGAACATGGTTGCCGACGACTGAGGATCCAGATCAATCACCAGGATCCGCAGATCTTCCTGTAGCAAATGCGGATGGGTGCGCAGCCCGTGGGCCAGCGACACGGTGCTGACGGTTTTCGAGACCCCGCCTTTAAGGTTGCCGACAAACAGGGTGAATGCCTGCGGATGACGCCGGCGGTATTTCGGCACGTCCCGGTGCTGGTAAATATCGATAATATTCTGGATCGACATCGCGTATTTTTCCGAGGTGCCGGCTTTGCGCTTTTCAAAGCAGTAGCCGCGCGCCTCCATTTCCCCAACGGTTTTATCCACGATCGCCTTGCTCAGTTTCGGCAACTTGGCCACGGCTGCTTTTGAGTACACCTGGTAATAGGTGTCCAGCGCCAGCTCGGCTTTTTGCTCATGGATCTGAGTCGTCAGCGAGGCCAGCATCCGTTCGGAGCGTTCGGCAACCCGGGAAATCAACTGTTTGGGATCATACATTCGGTGGCTTCCTTTAATATGCAGCATTTTAGCTTTAACGCTATAATGCTGCATGTATGAAAAAAAGTAAATGAATATCAGCTTGATCTGCCTTTAATTTTTATCTCGGCAGTGCTTCGGGGAACACGCAGGTTTACCGTGCTCAGAGCCGCTGTAACGCGTTGTGAGCGATGGATCCGGGCTTGGCAGGGGATTTTTGCGGGGGGTACCTTAAGCTTCTGAGAAAGAAAGAGAGAACTGATTTTTACCTTGGCTGTGGGGAAGTGTGTAAATCGAAGATTTTCCACTTATCCACAGTGACTATAAGATCTATATTTCTATTATTACTATAAACACTATTAGATCTATAAGATCTATAGGCGTTGTAACTGTCTGATTTTTAAAAAGAAAAAAAGCCTTACTGATCACATTTATGGCGTATAGATAACACTTTTCTGGCTTGTTTGATCACATTTATGGCGTTGTTGATCTTATTTCTGGTGTTATTGATCCTTTTTATGGTGTATAGATAACACAATTGTGGTGTATTGATAACACATTTATGGTGTCGGTCCTGTGTAACACCATAAATATGTTATTTATTCGGTGGAATCGCGGGATGTGAGTCTTTCTACCACTTGAGATCCGGGGAAGGCGGGTATAAATAACACAATTCTGGCGTCAAATCGCGCTGACGCCAGAAATGTGATCAATATTGCGGGTGCTCGCTCATGTCTTTAAGGGTTTCAAGGCGGGCCAGCATGGCTTCAAAATCCTCATCCTGCGCGTTTTCCTGCGCCTGGCTCCGGGCTGCTTCCTGCTCCCGGCAGGCAATGCTCTGCTCGATTTCATCGGCGGTTTCGAAGTGCTCGACAGCGCGGTAGGCGTCGGCTAGCCGGCGCAGTTCGGCCACGGTCAGCTTTTCTCCGCTTTGCAGCCGCTTAAGCTCCAGCTTGCGGATGGTCTCCTTGGCATCCTGATCGTTGAGCTCCTGGACGGTGGCGGATTCCAGCCAGCGGTAGAGAAACTCGATACCGACAATTTTGCGTCCGCGTTTGATCAGCCGGTAGCCTTTCTCGCCTTTGTCGCTGGTGAGGAACAACAGCTCCTTGCGGGTTTGCGGGTTGGTGGCGATCTCCTCGATGCTGTCACGGATGCAACGTTTCATGAATACACTGTTGTTTTTGAATGAACTTTTGTCCGCTTTGAGCCGGCCTTTTTCATCGAGCAGGCCGAACAGGCCTTTGAGATCATCGATGTTCTGCGACTTCATTGCGGTGCCGTCGGTTTTAAACCGGCTCAGCAGCTCGTACAGGCGCTTGGAATACTCTTTCTTGAGGTGGAAGAAATGCCGGGTGTTGATCAGGGCAAAGCCCTGGTTGTATTCGATGTACTCGGTGCGCAGTTCGTCGTTGGGGATCATCACCAGGTGACCGTCTTTGTAGGCCAGGCGTTTGAAAAACGGGATGTAGTCGAATTCTTCTTCGCCCTTGTCGGAGAGGGCACGCAGGCCGACCTGGCGCATCGAAAGTCGCTCGGCAACCGGGCTGAGGACCGAGGCGACGTGGCGCGAGTCTATCTCGAGCCATTCCGACAGCTGGCTGCAGGAAAACCGGTACACCGGGGTGTTGTGATGCCAGTCTGGCTCTTTCATGTGGGCCATCATCAGGGCGAACAGATCGGCCTCGCGGGCGGAGAGATCCTGGCGGCTGAAGATCAGCTGATGGCCTTTCTTGATGTGCTTGGGCAGGGCCGGGCCAATCGCCGGGTAATAGGCTTCTGAATTCACGGCAGGTTTCCATCGATAACACAATTCTGGCATTAAATAACAGAATTGTGGTGTTGGCAACTGGTGATTGCCGCAATTGCTGGTGATGCTCCCCTTGAATACAACGGCGTGATCGTGTGACAGGGTCACTCATTGATGGTTCAGGCCTTATGCGCGGACCACGATTGCTTGGGTGGGGGGAGGCAACGTGGGCGGCAGTGCTGGTTCAGAGCCGGGGACATCTGTACCGTGTGATGAGACGATTCATGCTCAATGTTCTGGAAAGCTGGTATTGTTTGGGTGTGATGGGGCGGATTGAATGGTGAGGTATGAGTTTTATTGTTCCTAAAATTTAAAGTTATAGTGCATTAGAGTGGTACCTGAAAAAGCGGATACTTATGACAAGAAAAACAGCTATATTTATCGAAGGCAAAGGGCTTTGCTGCACTTGAGGTGATCAGGTCTTACCTGGAATGGACATGATGACTCGTACGGGCACCACGCCAATCGTCGATGACCACAGGCGCCAGATCAGAATAATCACGGAGTCATACCCATGAGTCAGGACAACGCGCATTACCTGAAAACAGAGCTATACACGTTACTCAATCAAGAATCTGAAATTTTCGAGTTTCTCCAGGCAGGCTCGCTCGACGGTCTGTGGTACTGGGATCTGGAAAATCCGACTCATGAATGGATGAGCCCGAAATTCTGGACGCTACTGGGTTATGACCCGACTGAAAAACAGCATTTGGCCGCCGAATGGCAGGAATTAATCTTCCCGGAAGATCTCCAGGTGGCGCTCAATAATTTTAAACAACATTGTCAGGATCCCCTGCACCCCTATGATCAGGTGGTCCGCTACCGGCACAAGAACGGTTCAACCGTCTGGGTCCGCTGTCGCGGCATCGCGATCCGCGATTCGTCAGGAAAACCGGTTCGCATGCTCGGCGCGCACAACGACGTCACAGCACTGAAGCAAACCGAAGAAGCACTGCGACGGAAGAACCTCGAACTTGAGCAGCTTGCATTGCGCGACCCGTTAACCTCGCTCTATAACCGCCGGGCATTCAGTGAGCTGCTGGAGAAAGAGCTTGCCAGAAGTATTCGTTACCAAACCCCTTTTTCAGTCGCAGTTATCAACGTCGACAACTTTAAAACTTTTAATCGCAACCAGGGGTTTCAGGCCGGCGATCAGATGCTGTACTCGGTGAGCAAAACACTGCTTAGCGTAGCCAGACACAGCGATACCGTCGCCCGCCTGGCCGGTGATGAGTTTATCATCCTGATGTGTCAGGCCAGTCTCCGGGAGAGCAAAATTGCCGGCGAGCGTTACCGGACAAGCATTGAACAGTTGCTCGGCCAGCGAGGCATTACGGTCAGTGTCGGGCTATCCTCGTTCACCGCACCATCCAATGTGAACTCTGCCTTACTCAGCCAGCTATCTGAAGGAGTGGTTACGCAGGCTTCACGGGCACTTGATGGCGCTAAAGCAAGCGGCAAGAACAGGTATGCCATATTACCGACGGACACGCAGAGCTGAGCCGGCCAGAGGCTCGACGGCTTGCAACCCGAGCTCTCCCAGAACCGCGCTACCGCGGTTTCCCCCACGCAGCAAAATGATCCTGACTGCTCCCTGTTTTTATCACGCGGCAGTGATAGACCAGTAAAACACACGCCTGTCGTTACGAGATATCATTATTTTGTCACAAAAAGTTCACATGTAAACTGGGAGGAAAATCACAAAAAAAACAATTCCTAGAAAGTATACTGCTGATTTTTAAAAAGTAAGACACTGCTCAATAGCCAGTCTTTATTTGCCGCTTTGACAGTTCATCTCGATCATACACGGAATCATTTGTTATGCGGGGCAACATCCTCTTATTCTGCCTGGGTTGGCTGTTTTCTACAGTCAGCTATGCCGCAAGCCTTCCTCTTCCCCAGGGGAAGGTGATTCTAACTATCAGCGGCAACATCAGCCAAACCAATACCGGCCACAGCGCCCGGTTTGATCGCCAGATGTTGGCACAGCTGCCGCAGCACACTCTGACAACGCAAACGCCCTGGACGGAAAAGCCCCATACCTATGAAGGCGTCCTGCTCCGGGATCTGCTCCAGTCTCTCGGCGCCTTTGGACAACATGTGACAGCGCTGGCACTCAATGCCTACCAGAGCGACATCAAGATGGATATTATCCAGTCCTATCCGATCCTGCTGGCGATGAAAGACAACGGAACCCTGATGCGGGTGCGCGACAAAGGGCCGCTCTGGATCATCTACCCGATTTCTGAATACCCGGAACTCGACGCCCCAAATCATTATGAAGGGATGGTCTGGCAACTGAGTGCGCTGGAAGTCAAGCCATGAACCGCTTCAAACTGCCCATTGCCGCGGTGGTCGTTCTCGTGTTTGCGGCCATCTCGACCATCAGTGCCAAGCGCCATCATCAAGTCACCAGCCTGATTTCCGTTTCGCTCAAGAGCGTTGGCTGGGCCTCATCTGAGCTTGAGATCGAGACGCTTAAATTTATGCAGGCACTCCGGCGCGCCACGCTGAATAACATCGACGATGACGAGCTCTGGTTACGCTTTGACATTCTCTGGAGTCGCCTTGACGTCCTTTCCACCGGCGAGGAGACCCGGCCATTTCGCAGTCAGCCGGATGCCCTGCTGCTGCTGGGCGATCTCAAGCAGTTTTTATCCCGGATTGAGCCGCTACTGGCCCAGAACAGCAGATCTGAGGCGGTGATGAACGCCACCCTCGAAGAGCTGGAACGATTGTATGCCCGGGTCCGGACCTTCAACGTCAAAAGTTTTTCCGGCGATCGGGCCTGGGGCTCACTCCAGCGCCTCTCGCTGCTGCAGTATGAGTCCAATTTTTACCTGATGGGGCTGCTGCTGAGCGGCGGGATCCTCATTTTCCTGCTGTATCGCGCCAATGCCGAGAACAAAAGACAGGCCCGGCGGGACAGCCTGACAGGCCTTGCCAATCGCTATGCTTTTCAAAACGCGCTGGCAGAAGCCACACACCGGGCCCGGCGCAAGAAAACCCGCTATGCGGTGTATATCCTTGACCTGGATAACTTTAAAGATGTCAACGATGCGCTGGGGCACCCGATCGGTGATACATTGCTCCGGGAGCTTGCCAGGCAGTTGCAACAGATGCTCCCCTCTAAAATGGTACTGGCCCGCCTGGGGGGCGATGAGTTCGGCATTATTCAACACGATATACAAAGCTCTCAGACTGGCCTTGAGCTGTCACAACGAATCTGCGAGCAAGTCAGCCACGGCATCAAGATTCAGGGGCATCAACTCTTCCCGAGTATGAGTATCGGACTCAGTATCTATCCTGATCATGGCCAGGATCCCAACACACTTACCAAACATGCCGATACAGCCATGTATCAGGCCAAGTCCCGCGGCAGGAACACCTACCAGATGTTTCACCAGTCGATGAACGACAAGGCAGAACGGTTCCGGATACTCACCAACGACCTGCACCAAGCGCTGGCAGACAATCAGATGACACTCGCTTATCAGCCGATTGTCTGCTTGCAAGACAGGCGTGTCATACTAGTCGAAGCCCTACTACGATGGCAACATGATGTCTATGGTGCAATCCCGCCACCGGATATTGTTACCATCGCCGAGAATTCCGGCCAGGCAGAGCGGCTCAACGAGTGGGTGCTGCAGACCGCCTGCAGGCAAACCATGGCCTGGCGCCGCACTGGCCTGACCGAGATTCAGATTTCCGTCAATATTTCGCCAGCCATGCATACCCGCTACAACCTGGAAACCATGGTGAGCAACGTGCTGGTGCAAACAGGACTACCGGCAAATAAACTGATTCTGGAGATCACCGAAGATACCACCATGCAGGCAGTTGAGAATTCACTGCAGAGATTGCAAAACTTACATGCGCTTGGCGTCGAGCTAGCACTGGATGATTTTGGGACGGGTTACTCCTCGTTGAGTCAATTGACCCTGATGCCATTCCAAAAGCTGAAAATCGACAAAGTCTTTATTCAGCAGCTGACGCCCACGAGCAAAAAAATGAGTGTCCTGAAGGCCATTCTGACCCTGTCACAGGATTTGGGCTTGAAGGTTGTGACCGAAGGAATTGAAACAGAGGCGCAATATGAGCTCATGCGGGATGCCGGCTGTCAGTACGGACAAGGGTACCTATTCAGCAAACCAGTCGAGGCAACCGAAGTTGGTAAGATGATAAGTCGAGATGCTCAGCAGCGCAGTGATATCAATACATTTTACAGGTAGGATGCCTTAAGTTGCATACAACTTTTTGTTAATCCCGCATTAAACATTCGTGTTTATTGTAACCAATTTCAATCTAACTATAATGGTGTGGAATTCAAAACTGATGTCCTAACCAGAAATATGGACGCCCGAGCAAATTAATACACAATCAGGCCGGTTTTTTACTGAAAATGAAGTCTTACCTCATTCAACCTCCTGAGATGGATCCTCTTGAGAAAAAGCAGCAGGACAGCGCCATTCAAACCCTGACCAATAGTGGGATGATTGATGGGGTCGGTGTATTCGATTTCAAATACTTTGTGCTGAGGATCAGGGCTCAATCCAGTACTCGCCATGATATCAGCCGACAAAGTTTACTTTCAGGGAATAAAGAGGTACATCTAACACCAGCCAATACTGACGAAATGAAGCGTCACATTCAGGTAATGAAAGCAAAGAACCAGACCCAGTTGAACGGGACTATCGAGTTCCGTGCTCCAAACGGCAATTCGGTCTGGCTTCACTGTAAGGGTAGTCTCTGTTTTAAGGCGAACCAGTTTCAGGGGATCGCGTATGACATTACAGACTATAAACGTCAGGAGCAACAACTACAGCGGGAAAATGAAGAATACAGGCTACAAGCTCACCAGGATGACCTTACAGCCCTGTATAACCGTCGTGGTTTTTTCGTTCAGATGGATCACAAGCTCCCACTCGGGCTTTCCCGTGGTGCAGGGTACTCTCTGGCTATCATTGATGTCGACGCTTTCAAAACCATCAATGATCAACATGGCCATCAAAAGGGCGACCACATTCTGAGCACTATCGCAACAACACTTCAGAGCTATACCCGAAAAAGTGATATCATCGGGCGACTGGCGGGTGACGAGTTTATCGTGCTGATTGATGAAACCAATTTTACAGAAAGCCTCAGGATTGCCGATCGCTTCCGGGCCGCCATTGAAGCACAACTCACCACAATGCACGCCGCCACGGTGAGCATCGGCATCAGCACGCTCAAGGCCACCGAAGTACCATCGGAAAGCGATATCACCTCCCTGCGCGATCAACTGATCTACCAGGCCGACATGGCGCTGTACGAAGCCAAGCGCCGCGGCCGCAATCAAACCTGGCACTACCACCAACCTGAGAACGGCACAGGGACGAGCACCTTAAGCTAACCCTTGTGCTCCGGCGCAGCAACATCGTATCGATTTGTATGGATGGAATGGATAGTTTCAACGTCGCAAGGGTATAAAGCAACCACCATCAGAGTTGTGAATAAGAAATCATAAAAAACACATACAAGATCACCTGTAATGGTATTGTCATATTCAGCAGCTATAATTACGCGGTCTTGTATCTATCTTAGGCAACGGAAGAATCGAATCCAGCAACAAATAGATTACCGAAACACCCATGTCGTATCAGTCATACAGCCAAAATCTCAACCGTCATGCCAAACGACACGATTAGGCCCAGGTCAGGCGATTTCTCTGTTAGCCGATGACAGAGAATATATACAAGGGGATTCAGCAATGGCTGCTATCAGATCAACGGGGTGGGGAGATATGCTTCGAATTCCGGCGCATCTAAGTTAAAGCAAAAAAACAGCGCAACAAGGTTACCCGATAGGGTGAATACCTTCACCCTAACGATAGCATCAATCAGTGAAGTGATGTATCACAGACACGCGGTAAGAGCTCGTCCGGCGTCAAACCAGGGGAGAAATAGAACCCCTGCGCCAAGACCTTCTTGCGAGACAGAAAACTCAGATAATAATCGCTCTCCACCCCTTCAACAACAATTTCTTTGGTATAGTATTTCAGAAATCTGATCAGCGATTCCAAGTTTTCAAACAAATCATGATTAAACAAATATGCCCGGTCAATTTTAATCAGATCCCAGGAAAACTGAGTGAGCGAACGGAAGAAAGTTAAATCTTTATGGTTGAAGTCATCCAGCCAAATTTTATGACCTGCAGATCGAAGCAACTGAATATGATTATGTAACCGGGCTGATTCAAAATCTGCGCTAAGATCATTAACCTCAATCGCAATCGGTGTTATTGCATATTCAATTATTTGACAGACGAAATCATAGTCTTCCAATACAGAAAGTGGCATATTATAAGAGAAGATAACTCCTCTTACCTCAGAAGCCTTTTGTAACGTTTCCAACTGATTCAATACAATGCTTTTAATAAATTCATCATCTATACTTGAGAAAAAATCTTCACTATCATAACACTCACCCGAGCTACTCAATACTCGGGATAAAACTTCGTACGAGTGTGCTCTCCCGGTTAACGGGTTGATAATGGGCTGTAGTATATAATCAAAATCGGAATATAATGAACTATCACTCTCTTTGTAAATCCGACAAGCACCATAAGTTAGTCGAACCGCTTTGAAGCACGACACAGCAAACACCTCTTAAAATTAATACACCTCAAAAAAAGCCGAACATTTTCACAACCTGTTGATGATATGTTGGCAGCATCACTTCCTTATTTTGTCGATAAAGGAAACGATATTCGGAAGATTTCCTTTTAGAAGTTTTCCTTTATAAATCAAATACCACTCGTCATCACCCTCATCGTCGATAAATATTTTCACCCCCTTATACACCTTCACTCTGGGCTTCTTTTTCAAACTGTCACTCTTCAGGGGGACTCTAATGGACTCAGGAGGGACAAACTCTTTCCTGTCACACCAGAGATCAATGCTCATTTTGATCTGCTCCAGACTGCCAGAAACAAACTCTCCATTGATTCGTGCGCGCCATTTATCTTGTTCACCACTAATGCTTTCAATATAATAGCCACGATGATACTTGCTTCTTATGTAAATTTTTCGCTGGCCCTCACTATGGTTCGGATTTTTCTTCAGGCGACTTTTCACCTGAACATTTTTAGTGAAAATCCCCCATATTGATTTTTTTCGCTCTCGGTAAGTAAACATAATCAAATATTATTTTTTAAGAAAAATCCCTAATGATGTATGGGATGTGAAATTTGGACACAAAAAACATATGGGAAATCATATGTAGCATACGCTACAATATACAATAATCTTTAATATATAATCAATACAAATAAACACTTATTCATCGCCAATAATAAGTCACAAAAGATATATTATTGACTAATTCAAATGTTTTTTTGACGCTTTCAATTAATCAATAGATATACACCGTCAATTTACCTCTGGTATGACCATTGAAATGGTCTCACTCACAAAAAATAGAGTAAAACCCCTAATTTGAATACCAATAAAATTTATCACACAGCATCACTAAATCAGCGCGGTAGCATCCATACGTAATATATTGAAGCACTCATTTTATTCATATGCCCTACAATGAAAATCGTCACTGCAGCTGTAAATTTCGAGATTGTTTCCGAACAAGGCGCCGAATACTAACCCAACAAAATGCAATGGGTAGAATATAGATAGATTCTGAACCGCCTTGACGATTTCAGTTAACCCATGATTAAGGTATCCACATATCGGTAGAAAACCGTACAGCGGCTTCAAAAGCCGGTATGCCCCCCATATGAGGGAAAGGATGCGGATATGGTATTGTCCATTGCTATCTTCGGATGGAGTTTCAGGAGGAGAGTAGAGCAGCTTTTGCTAAATAAAAAATTATTATTTATTATTATTTTAATAATATAAATTTATGGTTTTTTGTCATGCTAAACTCAGTCTGGTTGAATACATTTAAAACTTTGATTGATACGGGACACTTTACAAAAGCGGCCGAAAAGTTACATATGACCCAACCCGGTGTCAGCCAGCAAATACGCAAACTGGAAGAAGCCTGTGGGCACCAACTGGTGAGGCGAGTTAAAAAACGCTTTGAGATCACTGAGCAGGGAAGGGATGTGTATGAATATGCATGTCAGCTGGAGCGGAGTGAAGCGACCCTTTTGGACAAACTCAGTACAAACCACCCCTACGCAGGCCAGTACCGAATTGCATGCTCCGGCTCCCAGGCCCTGACTCTTTACCCTAAGTTGCTCGAGCTCCAGCAAGAATTTCCTAAACTTATTGTCACGCTGGAAGCCGCACCGAATCATAAGATTCTAATCGCAATTAAAAACAGTGATATTGATGTGGGGATCGTGACATCAATGCCAAACAGAGTCCATTTTGACACTGAGTTACTCGGCCAGGAGTCTCTCTGCCTGGTACTCCCTCAAAAATATGCTGATACAGCCAATGTCTTTGACGCATTGATGGAGCTGGGACTCATTCGCCACCCCGATATCGATCATTACCTGTCTTTATACATGGCCAAGTTTGGAGATGAAACCTTTTCTGCCTTGAAGACGGATAGCTTTCCGGTGACAGGATATGTGAACCAAATTAACCAAATACTGCTCCCCATCTCGAAAGGATTAGGGTTCACAGTGTTACCCAAATCAGCAGTCGATAGTTTCAGCCACCCTGAAACACTTGCTGTCTTCAGCCCAGGAAAAGAAGTGAAGGAAACCTTATATCTGGTCAGTAAACGTCATCGTGTATTACCCAAGCGGTTCAATACAGTCAATGATCGGCTGAGAAAGCACTTCTCTGCCGATCATTCTGGTTAATGTTCACCGTTAGAACGAAGTGCAGTTGCACCACAGCAGGGGAGCACCTGGATGGCAAGCCACCGGTTTACTGCTTCCTGCGCAGCAAGGAAGCTGAGCGATTCAGGACTTCGCTACGGGCCAACCGAGACATGTTAAATCCGTCCTCTCGAGCTCCATGCCCCTGGTTCGTTAAACCGCGATCACCTCGACCCCTCGCTCCGCAAAATCCTGAATACAGCTTTTCGGGAAATACTTATCGGTGATCACTTTATCAAAACTGCTGATATCCACGGCATGGAAGGTCGCCACCCGGCCGTATTTTGACGAGTCGCTCACCAGGTAGTTATGCTGCGCCGCAGCAACAATGGCCTTTTTGACCAGCACTTTTTCTTCGCTCGGGGTGGAAATCCCCCGCAGGTTCCAGGAGGAGGTGGAAACGAATGCCAGGTCGATATTCATTTCACGCAGCAGGTTCGCCGCTTTTTCTCCGATACAGGATTGGTTATGGCGGTCGACTTTGCCGCCGGTGTGATAAAGCACGCAATCCGAGTTGGCCATCAGATAGGCTGCAATCGCAAAATCATTGGTGATCACCGTCAAGTCGCTTCGCTGGGTGAGTTGATGAGCGATTTCCAGGGACGTGGTCCCGGCATCAAGATAAATCGTCGTATGCGGGCGGATCAATTCAGCGGCGTAGAGACCAATCTTGACCTTCTCTTCTCGCTGCTGGGTCATTTTGTCATCATGCGGCAGCTCGATATGGATCGATTCCGTCAGTTGCACCCCGCCGGAGACCGACATGACTCGCCCGTCAGCTTCCAGCTTGGCGATATCCCGGCGGATGGTCATATGTGACACATCCAGCTGCTGGGTCAGCTCGTTAATACTGATGACTTGCTGGTTACCCAGTAACGCCAAAATGGCGCGCTGACGTTCGGCTGGAATCATATTTATTACCCGTCTCTCGATCAAATCCGGAAAAAGCATAACACGTCATGACGCGAAATTGTGAACATTTGTTAAACATTGAGAATTAACGCTATGTAAGCCTCTGATATCACGCCGTAGATTGCAATTGATGTATCTATCCTCACAACGATTCACAAAAACATCCTACAGAAATGTTAATTTTTGTGATTGGCATTGCAGTAATGTTTCAATGAACGACTAGAATCACAAACATGAACATTAATTCACAAAATATAACAGCCCAGAGAAGGGGAGAGAGATGAACATAATCCAATCGGTCGCGGTGATCGGGCTGGGCTCCATGGGCATGGGCGTCGCGAAATCTTGCCTCCGTGCCGAATTCGACGTGTATGGGATTGATATCAATCCGCAGGCTTTGGAAACACTAACGACGTGTGGTGCCAAAGCAACCGCAACCAGTGCCGTGCCGTTCGCAAAAGCGCTTGATGCCGTTGTCATTGTGGTGGTCAACGCGCAACAGGTCAGAACGGTGCTGTTTGACTCGGGGCTTGCCGCGGCGCTGAAGCCGAATACCCCGGTGATGGTCTGTGCCACCATCTCTGCTGAAGATGCCAAAGCGATTGCTGCTGAGCTGGCCGTCTATGCATTACCGATGCTGGATGCGCCGATTTCCGGCGGGGCCGCGAAAGCAGAAGCGGGTGAGCTGACGGTGATGGCGTCTGGCCCGCAGTCCGTTTTTGCCCGGCTGGAACCGGTGCTGTCCGCGGTTGCCGGCCAGGTCTATCCTGTCGGTGACGCGATCGGGATGGGCTCTACGGTGAAAATCATTCATCAGCTGCTGGCCGGGGTCCACATTGCTGCCGGTGCAGAAGCCATGGCCATGGCGGCACGCGCCAATATTCCGCTCAATTTAATGTACGACGTGGTCACGCATGCCGCCGGCAATTCCTGGATGTTTGAAAACCGGATGAAACATGTCGTCGACGGCGACTACAGCCCGACATCCATGGTCGATATTTTCGTCAAGGATCTGGGCCTGGTCGCGGAGACGGCCAAGTCGCTGCACTTCCCGCTGCCGCTGGCCAGTACGGCACTCAATATGTTTACCACGGCCAGCAATGCCGGATACGGGAAAGAAGATGACAGTGCCGTCATTAAAATTTTTCCGGGTATCACGCTGCCGAACAAGGAGTAAAAACGATGTTATTAGGTGTCATCGCTGATGATTTCACAGGCGCCACGGATATTGCAGGTTTCCTGGTAGCCAACGGCATGAAGACCATTCAGCTGAACGGTGTCCCGCAGGAACAAGCTGCGGTTAAAGCGGATGCGGTTGTGATCAGCCTGAAAAGCCGCTCCTGTCCGGTCAACGAGGCCATTGAACAATCGGTCAGTGCTCTGAAATGGTTACAGGATCAAGGTTGCCGGCAGTTTTACTTCAAATATTGTTCAACCTTCGACAGCACGGCTGAAGGCAATATCGGACCGGTCACTGATGCGCTGCTCGATACATTGGGGGAGTCATTCACGATTCTCTGCCCGTCGCTGCCGGTCAACGGCCGCACCGTCTATCAGGGCCATCTGTTTGTTCAGGGCTCCCTGCTTAACGAGTCAGGCATGCGCAACCACCCGGTCACACCGATGAAAGATGCCAACCTGATGCGGCTGATGGATGCCCAGGCAAACGGGAAAACCGGACTGGTCGCATACCACGACATTGCACAGGGAGCCGCTCAGATCGCCGCCCGCTTTGAGGCGCTCAAGCAGCAGGGCTGTCGTTATGCCGTCGTCGATACGCTCGATAATACCCACCTGGCCTCGATTGGTGAGGCTTGCCGAACACTGAAACTCATCACCGGTGGCTCAGGCCTCGCAGCCGGGATTGCACACAACTGGACGGAGTCGCTGTCTGATCAGTCCCAAGCGATGCAAGCCGGGCAGCCGGCACCCGGTCCTACCGTGATTTTATCCGGCTCCTGCTCGGTGATGACCAACCGTCAGGTGGCAGTCTACCAGTCACAGGCGCCGCATTTTGCGCTGGATGTGCAGTCGTGTCTGAGCGAGCCGCACTATGTCGATACGGTCTACGACTGGGTCGTCTCTCACCTGGGCAGCACACTGGCCCCGATGGTTTACGCCACCGCCGAGCCGGAGATCCTGCGTGCTATTCAGGCAGCGTATGGTGCCCAGGCTTCAAGCCAGGCGGTCGAGCACTTCTTCCATCGCCTGGTCCAGCGCCTGCAACAGCATGGTGTCACCAACTTCATTGTCGCCGGCGGCGAAACATCCGGTGTGGTGACCCAGAGCCTGAACGTCAAAGGCTTCTACATCGGGCCGCAAATTGCGCCGGGCGTCCCGTGGGTCAAAGCAACCGATCAGCCGCTCTCGCTGGCACTCAAATCCGGCAACTTTGGCGATGAACAATTCTTTACAACGGCACAAGGGTTTATCCATGACTGAACAACAATTAAGAGCGCAGATGGTGAGCCTGGCACGCTCCATGTTCGAACGGGGCTATGCCACCGGCGGTGCGGGAAACCTGTCGCTGAAACTGCCTGACGGCAACTTCCTGGCCACACCGACAGGCTCCTCGTTCGGCCGCCTGGATGCAAACACGCTGTCTGTGGTAGACATCGACGGGAACCACCTGTCAGGGGATAAACCGTCGAAAGAGGTCGCGTTCCACCTGGCCATCTACCGCAACAACCCGGCGTGCAACGCCATTGTGCACCTGCACTCGACCTACCTGACTGCGCTGTCCTGCCTGGAAGGGCTGGACCCTGACAATGCGATCCGTCCGTTCACGCCATACTATGTCATGCGGGTGGGGCAGTTGCCGGTCATCCCTTACTTGCGTCCGGGGGATCCGCAAATTGCCACCGAGCTGGCCAACCGTGCCGGGGATTACCGGGCATTCCTGCTGGCCAACCATGGCCCGGTGGTGACCGGGACGGATTTATGTGACGCCGTGGATAACGCCGAGGAGCTCGAAGAGACCGCCAAGCTGGCGCTGATGCTCGACGGCAAAGCCATTCGTTACCTGACGGCGGCTGAAGTAACTGCTCTGAAAGGGAGAGGGAAGTAATGGCCCGTTTTGCTGCAAACCTGACCATGCTGTTCACTGAGCAGCCGTTTTCGGCGCGCTTTGCGCTGGCGCGCGAAGCCGGCTTTCAGGCGGTGGAATATCTGTTTCCGTATGCGTATGAAGCCGACGAGCTGGCCGAGCTGCTGCAAGAAAACCAGCTGGAGCAAGCACTGTTTAACATGCCGCCGGGCAACTGGGGCAGCGGCGAACGCGGCATCGCCGCCTTGCCGGGGCGTGAAGCCGAATTTCGCGACAGTGTGGCGACCGCACTCCACTATGCCAGGGTGCTGAACTGTCCGAAAGTTCACGCCATGGCCGGGATTGTTGATGCTCGCTACAGCGATGAGCAGCACCTGGAAACGTTTGTGGCCAACATCCGTTATGCCGCAGACCAGTTTGCCGAGCATGGGATCACGCTGCTGATCGAGCCGCTCAACAGCCGGGATGTGCCGAACTACTTGATTGCCCATCAGCGTGAAGCAGCAAAGATCATCGAGCGAATTGATCGGCCAAATGTGAAGCTGCAGTTTGATGTCTACCACGCCCAGATCATGGATGGCGATCTGACCACGATGATCGGGGATTTAGCGCAGACCATCGGTCACGTCCAGATTGCTTCTGTGCCGGACCGTCATGAGCCGTCAGAAGGAGAGGTGAATTACCCCCATATTTTTGCCACGCTGGATCAAGCGGGCTACAGCGGCTGGATCGGCTGCGAATACAACCCGAAAACAGGCACCAAAGAAGGCCTGAGCTGGGTAAAACCGTACCTGTAACAGGAAGTACAAATGAGATATCACGACAAGGATAATCCTATGAACATCGTAATTACCGGTGGCGCCGGATTTTTAGGCGCCATGCTGACCCATACCCTACTGGACCGCTACCCGGACATTGCCTCACTGAAAGTGGTTGATCGGGTGCCGCTACCCGAAACTGCACTCACTGACGCGCGCGTGACCTCTGTGGTTGCCGACATCACCAATGCCGCTGATGTCGAGACCCTTGTGGATGCTGACACCACCCACGTATTTCACCTGGCGGCCATTGTGTCGAGCCACGCGGAAGAAGATTTTGATCTCGGCGTTCAGGTCAACCTCACCGCAACGCAACTGCTGCTGGAAAAATGCCGCCAGGTCAACCCGGCGACCCGTTTTGTCTTCTCCAGCTCACTGGCTGTCTTCGGCGGTGCATTACCGGCTGTGATTGAGCCGATGACCGCCACTCAGCCGAGTTCGTCATACGGCACTCAGAAAGCCATGTGCGAGCTGCTGGTCAATGACTACGGCCGCCGGGGTCTGGTTGATGCCATCTCCGTGCGTCTGCCAACCATTTGCATTCGTCCGGGGACGCCCAACAAAGCTGCCTCTTCTTTTGTCAGCGGGATCATCCGCGAGCCGCTCAAAGGCGAGCGCTCCAACTGTCCGGTGGCGCAGGATCTGCCGCTGTGGATTTCCAGCCCGGCGACGGTGATCAACAACATCATTCACGCCAGCCAGTTACCCGCAGAGTCCATCAAAGGGTTCCGTACCTTTAACCTGCCGGGGATTCAGGTGACACCGGCCACCATGCTGGCGGCGATGGCAGACGTGGTGAGTCCGGCACGGGTGGCACTGGTCAGCAACGAGCCGGATCCGGCCATTGCGCAGATTGTGGCGAGCTGGCCGCAGGCATTCAACAATGAGAAAGAGCTGGCGCTGGGCTTTCAGGCAGACAGTGATTTTCAATCGGTCCTGGCGATGTATCTGAGCCAGTACCCGGTCTCACAAGAGGAGGCGGTGTAATGTTACCTATTTCAGTGATTGGTTTGATTATTGCGGTATTTGTCCTGATTTTCCTGGTCCTGCGGACCCGGGTCCACGTCCTGATCGCCATGCTGGCGGCTGCCTGTATTGCCGGCTTGATTGGGGGGCTGAGTGTTGATGACACCATGGCCGCGATCAGTAAGGGCTTTGGCGGCACCCTGGGCGGGATCGGGATCGTGATCGGTCTCGGCGTCATGATGGGGGCGATTCTGGAAACCTCCGGCGCCGGTGAGTCGATTGCCTACCATTTCATTAAATGGCTGGGGAAAAAGCGGGAAGAAATGGCGCTGGCCATTACCGGTTATATTGTCAGTATCCCTGTGTTTGTCGACAGCGCACTCATTATCCTGTACCCAATTGCCAAGTCGCTGGCGAAAACCTCACAGCGCTCGATCCTGACGCTGACCGTGGCACTGGCCGGGGGTCTGGTGGTGGCGCACCACTGTATTCCGCCAACACCCGGGCCGCTGGGTGTGGCCAGTATTTTCGGCGTCAACATCGCTTCGATGCTGGGTCTGGGCCTGCTGATCGCACTGCCCTGTATCTACGGCATCGTGATGTACGCGCGCTGGCTGGAAAACCACTTCCCGGAATACATGACACCGCCGAGCCTGGCGCATGAGTCCGGTGATCTGAAAAAAGTCCATGACGATTACATGGCATCGAAGGCCTCGAAAACCCTGCCTTCACTGACCAAGTCGATCATGCCGATTGTCGTGCCGATTGTGCTGATCCTGGTGAAATCGCTGATGTCATTGGCTGAAAAGCAGCTGGGCATGGAAGGGCTGTCGGCCAGTGCTGTGGGTGCAACCATCAGCTTCCTGGGTCACCCGGTGATTGCCCTGTCGATCAGTACGCTGCTGGCAGTCTACACGCTGACACCGTACCTGGATAAGGCCACCACAACCCATAAACTAGAAGAAGGGATCTCCACTTCAGGGATCATTCTGCTGGTCACCGGTGCCGGCGGTGCGCTGGGCAGTGTCCTGCGCGAATCCGGTGCTGGTGCTGAGATTGCCAACCAGATTGCGGCGCTGGCGATTTCACCTATTATGATCCCGTTTATTATCGCCACCCTGGTGCGCGTCATTCAGGGCAGCGGGACGGTATCAATGATCACCGCGGCATCGATTTCTGCCCCGGTACTGGCGGAAATGGAAGGGATCAACATGCTGTTCGCAGCATCAGCCGCCACCATGGGCAGCCTGTTTGCCGGTTACTTCAACGACAGCCTGTTCCACATCGTCAACCGCCTGATGGGCGTCACCGAGGTGCGTAAGCAGCTGGTAATCTGGACGGTCCCGACGACAATTGCCTGGGCGATTGGTGGTGCACTGGTGATGATCATGAACCTGATGTTCGGGACGCACGGCAGCTGGTTTGATCCGGTGCTCCCGGTGGGGGGCCTGGCAGGTTGCATTTATTTTGTAAAGTCGCAAAGTAAGCCGATGGTGGAGAAAGCTGCATAAGCGTTCAACACACCATGCCTTCTCGCGAACATTAAGCAAAGCCCGCCGGTGATACGGCGGGCTTTTTGATGTCAGCTCTGGGTGATAGCAAGCCTCCGCCGCCGGGATCATCGTCGGGGCTCGATCCGATATGATGAGCGACGGGGGAGCCTACCTGACAGTCTGCTGCCGGGTTAAATTCCGGTGCAGGTGATTGTCTTGATGTTTCCGGCGTGATGAAACCGGCAGAAGCCAGCGCGATTGGCAGAACTGATGCCTCCAGGAAAGTGACGGCGTCACGGGTGATTTTTATTGCGCTCTGGTTCGGGTACTCAGGTATCAGTGCCTACTGGCTGATATGACGCCGGAACAGGTTGGCAAGTTTCTGTGCCCCCGGGCTCAGGGGAGCCCCCTTGAGCTTGAGCAAGCCCAAGGCATGCGACGGAAAGGTGGGCAGGCCGTCAAAACACGCCAATCCACTGCCGGAAAGGGGGTCGGTAAAGAAGATACGGGGACCAAAACCCACCAGGTCTGTGCGGCGGATAAGTTCAATCATCAGGAAAGGCGAGTCACAGTGGACAATGCGCTGTGACAATGGCACACCTTCAGATTCAAGCCAGTTCACCAGCTGCTGGGCCGAGCTGCCGGCCGCCAGGCTGAGTACCCAGCGGGCAGCCAACATCTGCGACCAGTCGGTGGCTCCCAGCAGCGGGTGCCCCACCCGCGCCACCGGTTCAGATAAAATTTGGGTCAGGGGTTCGAAAGCGATCTCGTAGGGTAACTGCCCCGGCTCGGCGACGGCAATGGCGAAGTCCAGGTCTCCCTCCATCAAGCCGGGTAGCACCGTAGGCAACATGCCCTCGACAAATCTGAGACTGACATCAGGCAACTCTTTCTCAAACTCATTCAACACAGTTGCCAGTGCGGTGGCGGCAACGGAAGAGGTCACAGCTACGTTTACCCGCATCCCGACGCCGCCCTGTAACCAGCGTATCTCATCTCGCGCCTTATCCAGGGTGGACATCGCCAGGCGCGCCCGAGTCAATAACGCTTTTCCCGACGGGGTGAACTCGACACCACGATAACTGCGAATCAGCAGCTGTGCACCCAGATCAGCTTCCAGTTCACGCAAGGCCTTGGTCAGCGCGCTCTGGCTTAGATGAAGCGCCTTTGCCGCTGCGCGAATCGAGCCCTCCTCAGCGACTTTCACTAAGGCCTTGAGCTGATGATCTTTCATTTTATGTGAACACCATAGGTTGTCACCAGGCAAAATGATCTGCCTTTTCACTATCATAGTCGACGGATATTATTACGCCACCATGATGAAAGTCCATGCCAGCAGGTGGTTGTTATGATAGTTCACTCGAAAATTACGCCAGATCTCGATCAGATGAGGGATTGGCGCCGCCAAATCCATCAGCACCCGGAGCTGGGGTTTGAAGAGTTCGCCACCAGTCAGCTAGTAGCCGAGCAGCTCAAGAACTGGGGCTATGAGGTCCATACCGGCATAGCGGTCACTGGGGTCGTTGGTGTGCTGCGCTGGGGAGAGGAGCCGGTACTACGCCTGGGGCTGCGTGCGGATATGGATGCGCTGCCCATTCAGGAAGCCACCGGCCTGCCCTGGGCCAGCCAGGTCGCGGACAAAATGCATGCCTGTGGCCATGATGGCCATACCGCCATCTTGCTGGGAGTCGCCGAGACAATCGCGCGCTTGCACCGTACCCAGCAGCTGCCTGGCAGCGGCACCCTGCATCTGATATTCCAGCCGGCTGAGGAGATGGGGTTCAGTGGTGGGGCTGAGCGCATGATAGAGGAAGGTCTGTTCGAGCGTTTTCCCTGTGATGCGCTCTTTGCACTGCACAACTTTCCGGGTATCCCCATGGGCAAACTCTGTTTCCGTGAAGGGGCCTTCATGGCTTCATCGGACACGGCCAAATTGACCTTTACCGGCAAAGGGGGGCACGCTGCTCTGCCGCATCTGGCGCAGGACCCGACCCTGCCGGCTGCGGCTACCTTGCTGGCGCTGCAGAGCATTGTCGGGCGCAATGTGGATCCCAATCAGATGGCGCTGATCAGCGTGGGTCGGATGCAAGCCGGTGCCTCGGCCAACGTGATTCCCAACACGGCTGAGCTGGAGCTCAGCATCCGTACCCTGTCCCCCGAGGTGCGCGACACCCTCGAACGCCGGATTCGCACCCTGGCCCAGTCACAGGCTGACGCCTTCGACTGCCAGTGTGAGGTTGAGTACGCCCGTGGCTACCCCGTGCTGAAAAATGACCCGGAGATGACCCGGCTGGCCATCGACACAGCCAGGAAGTTGTTCGGCGACGACCGCGTCGATGCATCCATACAACCCCTGACCGGTAGCGAGGACTGTGCCTACTTCCTGGAGCAGGTGCCCGGTTGTTATTTCCTGGTCGGTAACGGCGACAACGGCCACGACGCCGGCGTCAGGGTGGGACCTTGCAGCGTGCACAACCCACATTATGATTTCAACGACGACTGCATGGCAGCGGCGGCCAACTTCCTGGTCGGCCTGGTATCCCGCTATTTCAGCGGCAGCCCCCACGCTTAAGCATAAATTAATATTATCAAGATTATACCCAACACCCAGGAGGTCACCATGAGCTCAAAACCACCCCAGACGCATCACGGTGGAGACGTCAAAAAACGCCGCTGGTTCAGCGAATTTCCTGACCCCATGGTGCTGATCTTTCTGGTACTGGTCGGCGTGTACCTGCTGACGTTTATCATTCCGGCGGGTGAATTCACACGGGAGCTCGTGGATGGCCGCAACCGGGTGATTCCGGGCTCTTTCGAGTACCTGGAGGGTGTTGCAACGCTGAGCTTCTTCCAACTGTTCCTGGCTATTCCCCAGGGGATGATCAATGCGGCGCAGTTTCTGTTCATCGTGTTTATCGCCGGCGGCCTTTTCCATGTGCTCAAGGGCACCGGTGCACTGGAAAACCTGATCGGTGTGACCGCCAACAAACTGGGGGCCAACGACAGTATCAAAAGCCGTAACCTGATTCTCACTCTGGGGACCTTCATTTACGGTTTTTTCGGCGTTGCGGTAGGCGGTGAAAACAATATCGCCCTAGTACCGATAGGAGCGCTGATCGCTTCCGCCATCGGCTGCTCACGGCTGGTTGGGGTCACCATGGCAGTGGGTGGGATCGGCGTGGGCTTTGCCCTGTCTCCGATCAGCCCCTATACCGTGGGTGTAGCCCAGAGCATCGGTGAACTGCCGCTGTTCTCAGGCTGGGAGCTGCGTACGCTGATGGTCGTGACCTGTCTGGCCACCCTGTCGGCCTATATCTGCCTGCGTGTGGTCAATATGGAGTTCCATGATGATCAACCGGTGGAAATGAGCAAGGCACTGCATGAGTACCGAGTATCACGTCAGGATGTGGTCATTCTGGCAATTTTCCTGACCGGACTGGCGATCCTGCTGACCGGGGTATTCACGCGTGGCTGGTATATCAAGGAAATCACCGCAATTTTCCTGATGATGGCGATTGTGATCGGTTTCGCTTCAGGCCTGAACGCCAATCAACTGGTCCGTCAGCTGATGGACGGTGCGGCATCCGTGACCTCGGGAGCACTGGTGATCGGCCTGGCGGCATCGATACAGGTCATTCTGAACGATGCTCACATTGTCGATACTATCGTCATATCCCTGAGTTCCATCCTTGAAGGGACACCTGTGGCGCTGGCCGCCGTGATGACCAGCGTCATTCAGGGGGTGATCAACCTGTTCATTCCCAGCGGCTCGGCCCAGGCACTGGTTACCATGCCGATCCTGATCCCGGTGGCTGACCTGCTCGGCATGAGTCGCCAGTTGATGGTCACCGCGTTCCAAATTGGCGACGGCCTGACCAATCTGTTCATCCCGACGGCCGGCGGCATCCTGGCCATGCTGGCTCTGGGGCGCGTATCCTATGCTCGCTGGCTACCGGTCATTCTGCCGATCATGGTTCCCATGTATGTCATGTGCTGGATCATGATGGTGGCAGCCTCCTATATGGGCTATTGATGGCATAAGTGCCTGTCCCTCCGCCAGAGTCAAACTGCGCGGAGGGGCGGGTTCCCGTCAAACGCTCTGGCGATTAAACGCGAAGTGATCTTTCGCGTCTGTTCGATACCCAGCCCTTCAATCATCTCCTCGCTCTACTTCCGCTTTATACCAATACACGAACTCTCGGCTTTGGCGACTGCTTGGCACGAACCCTATGGGGAGCCGTCAATCTGAACCAGCTCATCGAGACAGTCCTGGCGATGGCGAGGCTGATAAACCCGGGGTTTGCGTTTGGCATGGGGGATCCACAGGCCATCGGCGATCATCCATTGGCGCAGGGTTTCCAATGAGATAGAAATGTTGTGGCATTCAGTGAGTTTTTCACATACGTCCCGAATAGCACTCAGGCGTAAAATCTCTTACTCATTCATGGTACCAACATCGTTTGTTTATCTCACACAGACCAGATAGATACTGATCACCGTAGGAAAAACAGGACATTTCTAATTAGATCTTACAAAATAAATGCACATTATATTAATTATGTTAAATGTGATGCATATGACTTTGTGAGAGATGCGCGTCTATCACCTGGAGACGCCGCTCAGGTCGCGACCGATGTCACCTCGTTTGTCCATGACCGCGGCTCATGCCAGCGGTAGAGGAACTCGATGCCGACGATTTCCCGCCCCTGCTTGATCAGTCGATAGCCCTTCTCGCCACGCTCGCTGGTCAGGAACAGCAGCTCCTTGCGGAGCTGCGTCCTGGTCGTGATCTCCTCGATGCTGTCGCGGATACAGCGCTTCATGAACACGCTGTTGTTCTGGAAGGAACGCTTGCCGGCTTTAAGCCGGCCTTTTTCATCGAGCAGACCGAACAACCCTTTCAGCTCATTCATGCTCTGCACTTGCAGGGGAGTGTCGGCGGTCTTGAAACAGCTCAGCAGCTCGTAAAGACGCTTGGAGTACTCCTTTTTCAGCTGCAGGAAATACCGGGTATTAATCAGGGCACAGCCCTGGGCGGACGCGAGGTACTCAGCCCGCAGCAGATCATTGGGGATCATCACCAAATGACCGTCGCTGTAAGTCAGGCGCTTGAAAAAAGGGAGGTAATCAAATTCTTCCCTGCCTTTGACCGACAATGTTCGCAGGCCGACCTGGCGCAGCGACAACCGTTCGGCAACCGGACTGAGCACCGAGGCGACATGACGCGGCTCAATCCCGAGCCATTGGGAAAGCTGGTTGCAGGAAAATCGGTATACCGGTGTATGGTGATGCCAGTCCGGCGCTTGCATGTGAGCCATCATCAGCGCCAGCAAGTCGGCCTCACGGGCAGAGAGATCCTGGCGGCTGAAAAGCAACTGATGGCCTTTTCTAATATGTCCGGGCAAGGCCGAGCCAATCGATGGCGGACAGGCATCTGATATCACAGCAGGTTTTCCTTTATTCACACAATGCCGGCATGAGGTAAGCAAAACAAAGCGATGGCAACGGTCCGCTCCAACACAGGGTCAAACGCTGCAGGTCGGAACACCTAAGGTGTGACAGCGTCACTAGTCAATACAACTTCCCTCGAATGATGGGGACCAGGATTGGACGGGTTGACCTCGCTTGAAGGTGCGGATGCGCGGAACAAGACCCTTCCCTGGGTCAAGTCCCGGAGCAACCGAGTTACGAGGGCTGGAAGAACGCCCTTTTGAGGGCCATTTCCAGGCCACGAACTTCAGCCAGACCTTTGAGGCGACCAATCGCGGAATAGCCCGGATTGGTTTTCTTTTTCAGATCATCGAGCATCTGATGACCATGGTCCGGGCGCATCGGGATCAACCGGGTATCCCCGGCTTGTGCCCGGCGCTTTTCTTCTTCAAGGATCGCCATCACCACCTGATACATATCGACATCACCATCGAGGTGGGCGGCTTCATGGAAGGTGTTCGGGTTCTCCTCGCGCAGCGTCGAGCGCAGGTGAGTGAAATAAATCCGATCGCCATGCTTTTGAATCATCCGCACCAGATCATTGTCACTACGCACGCCGTAAGAGCCGGTACACATGGTCAGGCCGTTCATTTGGCTCGGCACGTTCTCCGTCAGCCAGTCGATATCTTCGATGGTCGAGACAATCCGCGGCAGACCGAGGATTGGACGCGGTGGATCGTCCGGATGAACCGCCATTTTCAGCTGGTGCGCTTCGCACACCGGCATCAGCTCACGGAGGAAATAAGCCAGATGCTGACGCAGCTGATCTTTGCTGATCCCGGCATAGCGGTCGAGCTGGGCCTGGAATTCTTCCAGGGTGTAGCCTTCCTCGGCCCCCGGCAAACCGGCAATGATATTCCGGGTCAACTGATCAATATCCTGTGCCGTCATTTGCTGAAAATACGCCAGCGCCTCCGCCTGCTCCGCATCAGAATATGTTGCTGCCGCGCCCGGACGTTTCAGAATATGGAGTTCAAACGCAGCAAAGGCAATCTGATCAAAACGCAGGGCTTTCGAGCCATCCGGCAATTCAAATTCCAGATCGGTTCGGGTCCAGTCCAGCACCGGCATGAAGTTATAACAGACGGTATCAATCCCGCATTCAGCCAAATTGCGCAGCGTCTGCTTATAATTGTCAATCCATTGCTGATAGTTGCCTGACTGGGTTTTAATCTCTTCGTGGACCGGCACACTCTCGACTACCGACCAGGTCAGTCCTTTTTCTTCAATAAGGGCTTTGCGCTTGAGGATCTCTTCTTTGGACCACACTTCCCCGTTGGGGATATGGTGTAGCGCATTCACAATTCCTGTTGCCCCGGCCTGACGAATATCATCAAGGGAAACAGGATCATTCGGGCCATACCAACGCCAGGTTTGCTCCATAACAATCACCTTTTAACAGACAGACGAAACCCGCTCGAACCGCGTCAAGCTCCGTCTTTGAACGATAAAAATAAACAGCTCGGGCAATGCGGCTGCTCTGGATATAGGCCAATCGGTGATTGGCCCGGATCAGTCACGCAAGATTAATCTCCGCCGAGGAGAACAACCGGGTTTGAACTGAACAGGTAGCCATCGAAATTCGGATCATCAATATCCGACAGCTCTAATAATCGTTGCTTCACGTTTTCAAGGTGTTGCCACATGGCATTTTTGGATGCGACAGGGTCTTTGCGTTGCAGGGCTGCCAGGATACGCGCATGGTCTTCCAACCATTCTTCGCGATAGGCCTGATCATTAATGTGCGTATGGAGTTTTTTCCACATCGGGCTCTGCTCACGGCGCTCCCAGGAGTCCTTGAGCATATCAACCAGCACCGAGTTCTGTGTCGCCTCAGCGATGCAAACATGAAACTGCTTGTCACCAAGCGCCTCATCCTCGACACCGTTGGCGAGCTCCTGCCGCTCCAGATCAAGCGCAGCACGCATCTTGACGATATCGCCAGGGGTGACCTGAATGGCTGCAAACTCGGCAATATTACTTTCCAGTAACTGCCTTGCCTGCAGCATTTCAAACGGGCCGGCATCATCACTGATCACCGCTTCCCGGCTGTGTGCCTGATTCGGAATATTCAGGACGTAAACACCTGAGCCTTTTTTGACTTCAACGAGATTCTCCAGCTCCAGCATAATGATGGCTTCCCGGACCACGGTCCGGCTCACATCCAGCCGCTCAGCGATATCTCGCTCCGGCGGCAAACGATCACCCACTTGATAGTGGCCATCAATAAGTTCCTGTCGCAGGATAAGCCCTAGCTCTTGGTAAGGCCGTTTCGGTTCAAAAGGCATCATGATGATATTGTCACTGTTTTCCATCGCACACTTCACGCCATCATAGCGACCAATCAAAATTGGTCAACCTCTATATACTAGAGTCTAGCAACACCTTGGTTTTTTATTATTTACTTACGTTTCAGGTTATTGGACTTCTTTAATTCGTTTGACGAGATCATTCAGCGCCGGGTTTGACGCTTCCAGGTCCGCATACATCGGCTGGACGGACTCAACAAACGCGGTTTTATCCGGTGACACAAAGGTCACACCCAGTTTTTCTGCTTTTTGCCGCTCTTTGGCTTCCGACTCCGCCCACAGCTGCTTCATCAGCTCCATGGATTCCATGGCTGCCTGTTTCAGCGCTTTACGGTTTTCATCCGACAGGCCATCGTAAGTCTTGGTCGAGATCACCAGCACATCTGGCACCATGGTGTGCTCATCCATGCTGTAGTATTTCGCCACTTCGCTATGACGGCTCAAGCTGAACGACGGGATGTTGTTTTCCGCAGCATCCACCACACCTTGTTGCAGCGCAGTATAGAGCTCGCCATAGGCCAGCGGTGTCGGACTACCACCCAGCGCTTTCACCATATTGATTGCTGACGGGCTTGGCTGAACACGGACTTTCAGCCCCTTCAAATCAGCCGGGGTCTTGATCGGCTTTGAGGTATAAAAGCTGCGGGCACCCGCATCATAGTAGGTCAGGCCGATAAAGCCGCTTTCCCGGGATGAAGCCAGGATCTCTTCGCCGACCGAGCCTTCCTGTACGTTGTAATAATGTGATTTATCACGGAAAAGATAAGGCAGGTTAAATGCTGCATATGCCGGAGCGAAAGCTTCCAGCTCCGCCGCGTTCGACTTCACCATGTCCAGCGCGCCGTTCTGCATCAGCTCCATCGATTCACGCTGGGTACCGAGCTGGGCATCCGGGTAAATCCGGATCCGGACATCGCCATCGGTCAGCTTGCGGACTTCCTTGGCCATATGTGACATCGCTTTATGGACCGCGTGGTCACGCGGGTGGTTGTGGCTCAGTTTCAACGTCGTGGCGGCATAGGTTGAGGCCGTCGCACCGAACGTCAGGGCTGCCCCGATCATTGCGGTTAACACTCTTTTACGCGTCATCATCTTCTGTCTCCGTGAGAATCTTTATCCGTGTTATAGGGTACGTTTTTGTAGGGTATGTCATAAAAACGAAATCAATCTTGGCAACCAATTTCAAAACCGTCAAAGCAAAAAACCAAATTGGTTGACCTATATCACAATAAACCCCTTTAAATTGGTCAACCAAAGCAGGTGTGAGCAAGCTCACATGACAATTTTGTCATTATTCCTATAATCCCAGCGGTAATGAGGCCGGGTTTCACCATTAAATGCCAGTGAACGGCTCTAAATTGGTAAACCAAATGATTCCGGGCTCAACAAAAAGGAATGAAAGATGAATAAATCCGTTGATTACATAAACAGAGGGTTGGCCATGTTCACCGTGACACTCTCGACCTTTCTGGTGTTCTGCGTGATCTGGCAGGTCATCTCCCGGTATGTCATCGGGAAACCCAGCACAGTCACCGACGAACTGGCCCGGTATTTATTTATGTGGGTCGCTTTGATTGGCGCCGCCTACACCACCGGCTTAAAGCGCCACTTAGCCATCGACCTGCTCACCATGAAGCTGAGCGGCAAACGTAAGCTGCTGAATGAAATCGTCATTCAGGGCGCCATCGCCTTATTTGCAATGATCGTGCTGGTTTACGGCGGAACCCAGCTGGCGCTGAAAACGCTGGCTACAGGCCAGGTCACGCCCGCCTTGGGCATTGAAATGGGATACATCTACTTCTGCTTGCCGATCAGCGGCGGGCTGATGATTTTCTACTCGCTCATTTTCGGGTACGAAAAAGCCAGGCAGTTGCTGAAATGCGATGTGCTGATTGCAGCAACGCAGAAAAAATAACATTACAGGAGTTTGTTTATGGACTGGCAAGTCATTTTGACCCTCTTTGGTACCTTCGCAGCACTCCTGGCCCTGGGGGTCCCGGTTTCATTTGCGATCGGGCTTTCCTCACTGACCACCATTCTGATGAGTCTGCCGCTGGAGCCGGCCATTGCCGTCGTCGCCCAGCGCATGGCGGCAGGACTCGACAACTTTGCCCTGCTGGCAATCCCCTTCTTTATTCTGGCAGGCAACATCATGAACCAGGGCGGCATTGCCCTGCGGCTGATTAATTTTGCCAAAGTGCTCGGCGGCCGCCTGCCGGGATCGCTGGCCCACGTCAACGTCATGGCCAACATGATGTTCGGCTCAATCTCGGGCTCAGCAGTTGCCTCGGCCGCTGCGGTCGGCGGAACCATGTCGCCGCTGCAGAAAAAAGACGGCTATGATGAGCACTTCTCGGCAGCGGTCAACATCACCTCCTGCCCGACCGGCCTGCTGATCCCGCCGAGCAACACCCTGATTGTGTTCTCGCTGGTCTCCGGCGGCACGTCGATCGCGGCCCTGTTCCTGGCCGGCTATATTCCCGGGATCCTGATGGGGCTGAGCCTGATGCTGGTTGCGGGTTTTATCGCCAAACGCCGCGGCTACCCATTAGCCCCCAAACCGAGCAAGGCCGAAGTCTGGAATACCTTCCTCAAGGCCATGCCTTCGCTGCTGCTGGTCGTGGTGATTATGGGTGGGATCATCGGCGGTATTTTCACCGCCACTGAAGCCTCGGCCATTGCGGTTGTCTATACCTTCGTGCTGGCCGTCCTGGTGTACCGCGAGGTGAAGTTTCGTGAGCTGCCGAAAATCGTGCTCGAGTCAGCCGTCACCACCTCGATCGTCCTGCTGCTGGTCGGCGCCTCAATGGGCATGTCCTGGGCCATGGCCAATGCCGACATCCCCTACATGATTGCCGATGCCCTGTTAGCGGTGTCCGAAAACCCGCTGGTCATCCTGCTGATCATCAACCTGATCCTGCTGATTGTTGGTATTTTCATGGACATGACGCCGGCCGTGCTGATCTTCACCCCGATTTTCCTGCCGATTGTGCTGGATATGGGCATCGACCCGGTTCACTTCGGGATCATGATGACCTTCAACCTGGCCATCGGGATCTGTACCCCACCCGTCGGCAGCGCGCTGTTCATCGGCTGCTCGGTCGCCAAGGTCTCAATTGAGAAAATCATCAAGCCGCTGCTGCCGTTCTACGCAGCGCTGATCGCCGCCCTCCTGGCGGTCACCTTTATGCCGCAGCTGAGCCTGTTTCTGCCCAACCTGGTACTGGGCTATTAATCCGGAATTGAGATTCCCCAAACAGAGAATTTTGTGCCGGCACAGGTCGGCACGATCAAGGATACGACCATGAAAAATATTTCAAACACCCCCGTCCACGCCCAGGTTCTTCGTCCCGGTTATGATCGAACAACATTAGCCGATCGCATCGTCCACCTCGGCTTCGGTGCTTTCCACCGGGCACACCAGGCCCTGTTCACCAATGAGATGCTGGAAAAAACCGGCAGTGACTGGGGGATCTGTGAAATCAACTTATTCGGCGGCGAAGCACTGATCACCCAGCTGCGCGAGCAGGATCACCTTTATACCGTTGCCGAAAAAGGCGCAAGCGCCACGGAAGTAAAAATGATTGGTGCCGTCACCGGCTCGCTGCATCCGGCTCTTGACGGCAAACAGGCGGTCCTGGCCAAAATGACCGAAGCGCAGGTGGCCATCGTTTCAATGACCATCACCGAAAAAGGCTATTGCGCGGATCCGGCCACCGGACGACTGGACAAAGAGAATGCGCTGATCAAGGCGGATTTGACCCACCCACATGATCCCGACTCTGCGATCGGCTATATCGTCGAAGCCCTGCGCCTGCGCCGGGAGCTCGGCCACAAGCCGTTCACCGTGCTGTCTTGCGACAACATCCAGGAAAACGGTCATGTGGCCCGGGCTGCAATCCTCGATTACGCCAACCTGGTTGACCCGGCGCTGGCCGGCTGGATTGAAGCCCATGTGACTTTCCCCTGCACCATGGTCGACCGGATTGTACCGGCAGCAACCGACGAGACCCTGACGGAAATCGCCAAGTTGGTTGGGGTCGCCGATCCATGCGGCATCGCCTGCGAGCCGTTCCGCCAGTGGGTGATTGAAGATAACTTTGTCAACGGCCGCCCGGCATGGGACCAGGCCGGGGCCGAGTTTGTCGCGGACGTGGTGCCGTTTGAAGAAATGAAGCTGCGGATGCTCAATGGCAGTCACTCCTTCCTGGCATATCTGGGTTACCTGGGCGGCTATGACCATATCTCGGACACTATGACCAACCTCAGCTACCGCAAAGCAGCCTTCGACATGATGATGCAGGCCCAGGCGCCGACCCTCAAGATGCCGGAAGGCACCGATCTGGAAAGCTATGCCAAATTGCTCATCGAGCGCTTCCGTAACCCGAGCCTGAAGCACCAGACCTGGCAGATCGCAATGGACGGCAGCCAGAAAATCCCGCAACGCCTGGGCGCCTCCCTGCGTCACCACCTGGCGCAAGGCACGGACTATCGCTGGCTGGCGATGGGGATTGCCGGCTGGATGCGCTATATCAGCGGTATCGACGAGCACGGCAATCCAATTGATGTTCAGGATCCGATGGCCGCACAGTTCCGGGCGATTTATGAGGCGCATGAGATCAATCCTTCGGTGGTCAAAGCCCTGCTCGGGATTGAAGCGATTTTCGGCAGCGACCTGGTCCAGAACGAAGCGCTGGTTGCCGACATCACAACAGCCTATGAGCTACTGATCACCAAAGGCGCCAAAGCCGCCGTTGCTGCCCTGTAACCGATCCCGCGTGGCGGGCACCCGATGCCCGCCCCATGAAATGGAGTCCGAAAATGAAACCTTTTCTCTGTGACGATTTCCTGCTGACCAACGATATCGCCAGTCGTCTGTACCATGACTACGCCAAAGACATGCCGATTTATGACTACCACTGCCACCTCAACCCACAGGAGGTGGCAGAGAATCGCCAGTTTGCCAACCTGGGTCAGATCTGGCTCGAAGGCGATCACTACAAATGGCGTGGTATGCGGGCCGCCGGGATCCCGGAAACCCTGATCACCGGTAAAGACAGTTCTGATTTTGACAAATATATGGCCTGGGCCAGAACCGTGCCGAAAACCCTGGGGAACCCGCTGTACCACTGGACCCACCTCGAGTTACGTCGTCCCTTCGGCATCACCGGCAAGCTGTTCGGACCGGACACCGCCGAAGCCATCTGGCATGAGTGCAACGAGATGCTGGCCAGTCCGGCGTTCTCCGCGCAGGGGATCATGAAGCAGATGAATGTGGTCATGGCCGGCACCACCGACGACCCGATCCACAGCCTCGAATACCACAAGGCCATTGCTGAAAATGATCAAATTGAGGTCGAAGTCGCACCGAGCTGGCGTCCGGATCGGGCGTTTAAAATCGAACTCGATGGTTTCGTCGAATACATGCGGCAACTCGGGGCAGCGGCCGATATGGATATCACCCGCTTCCAGGATTTGCTCACCGCATTGGATCGCCGGCTGGAGCATTTTGCCGCCCATGGTTGCCGTGCGGCCGATCACGGGATAGAAGTCGTCCGCTATGCCCGGGTCCCGGTCGAATCAACGCTCGACGCAATCCTGGCCCGCCGACTGGCCGGTGAGACCCTGAGCGAGCTTGAAATTGACCAGTTCAGCACCGCTGTCCAGATCTGGCTCGGCTGGCAATATGCCAAGCGCGGCTGGGTGATGCAGCTCCACATCGGGGCCCAGCGCAACAACAACACCCGGATGTTCCGGCAGCTGGGTCCGGACAGCGGCTTCGACTCCATCGGCGATCAGCCGTTTGCGCTCCAGCTGGCTTCGCTGCTCGATGCGATGGATACCACAAACGAGCTGCCGAAAACGATCCTGTATTGCCTGAATCCACGGGATAACGAAATGATGGCCACTATGATCGGCAACTTCCAGGGCGGTGGTATTGCCGGGAAAATCCAGTTCGGCTCCGGGTGGTGGTTCAACGATCAGAAAGACGGTATGCAGCGCCAGCTGGAGCAGCTGTCGCAGTTGGGTCTGCTGAGCCAGTTTGTCGGCATGCTGACGGATTCACGCAGCTTCCTGTCCTACACCCGTCACGAATACTTCCGCCGCATTCTCTGTAACCTGATCGGACAATGGGTGGTGAATGGCGAAGCGCCAAACGATCCGGCAATGCTGGGGCAACTGGTTAAGGACATTTGCTTCAACAATGCCAAAACCTACTTCCAGCAACCGGGAGAGCTGACATGAAGCGAATCGCAATACTCGGCGAGTGCATGATTGAACTGAACGGGACCCCTTTTGGGCCGATGCAGCAGACCTATGGTGGTGACTCGCTCAATACCGCCGTCTACCTGGCCCGCACGGCCGGTGACAGCGTGGCCGTCGACTATATCTCCGTCCTCGGCACCGATGCGCTCAGCGAAGGCATGATCCGCGCCTGGCAGGCTGAAGGGATCCATACCGAGCAAGTCCTGCGGGATCCGGCCCGCCAGCCGGGTCTCTACCTGATCCAGCTGGATGATGCAGGGGAGCGAACCTTTCTGTACTGGCGCAACCAGTCCGCGGCTCGCTACCTGGTACGCCATCCGAACTTTCCGGCCATTGCCGCCCATCTGGCGTCTGTTGATATGATCTACCTCAGCGGCATCAGCCTGGCGATCTTACCGCCGGAGGATCGCCAATTACTGATTGAAGTACTGGGCAAGCTGAAACAGCGCGGCGTACAGATCGCCTTTGATACCAATTACCGGCCGGCACTGTGGGAAAGCGCAGACGAAGCCCGGCTGTACTATGCCCAGCTATTCGCACTGACTGAACTCGCCCTGGTCACCAACGATGACGAGCAGGCCCTGTGGGGAGATGAGTGTGAAGAAGACACCCTCGCCCGGCTGCAGGCCGTCGGGGTAAAAAAGGCCGTGGTGAAACTGGGCCCCCGGGGCAGCTGCTATGAAAACTTTACTCTGCGCTCGCGGGTACGGATTGACGCCCAGCCGGTCGCCAAAGTGGTTGATACCACCTCCGCCGGCGATGCGTTCAACGCCGGCTTTCTGGCCGGGGTGATAACCCGCCAGAGTCCGGCGATCTGCTCCGAGCAGGGCCATCGCCTGGCCGGCACTGTGATCCAGCACCGGGGGGCAATTATCCCGGCCTCGGCTACATCACACCTGAACTTTAACGTTCAACCCCGTTTTATCTACACCAAGGAAGTCCAATCATGAGCACTATTGCACAACAACTGGCCGCGATTAAAGTAATCCCGGTGATTGCCATTGATCGCGCCGAAGACATTCTGCCACTGGGCAAGGCCCTGGCTGACAACGGCCTGCCGGCGGCCGAGATCACCTTCCGCTCAGACGCGGCCGCAGAAGCCATCCGCCTGCTGCGCGAGGCCCAGCCCGACATGCTGATCGGGGCCGGGACGGTCCTGAGCCGCGAGCAGGCGATAGCCGCCAAGGAAGCCGGTGCGACCTTTGTGGTGTCACCCGGATTTAATCCCAATACGGTCAAGGCCTGCCAGGAGATCGGCATTGATATCGTCCCGGGGGTCAATAACCCAACGGCGGTTGAAGCCGCGCTGGAAATGGGCCTGACCACCCTGAAGTTCTTCCCGGCCGAGGCCTCAGGCGGGCTAAACATGGTGAAGTCCCTGCTTGGCCCTTACACCCAGATCCAGTTTATGCCGACCGGCGGCGTCAATGCTGCCAATGTGAAAGACTATCTGGCCATTGATCGAGTGTTTGCCTGCGGCGGGACCTGGATGGTGGATAAAAAACTCATCAAAGCGGGACGCTGGGACGAGATTGGCCGCCTGGCACGGGAAGCCGCGGATCTGGTGCAGTAACGCGCCCTTCCCTCCCGGCAAAGGCTTCCAGACGGAAGCCTTTATTTTTCATGTCACCGGAGCCATGAACCCATGTACATCAAAACCACGCCCATCAAAGCCATGCACATCGCCTTCCTCTACACGCTCAGCGACAACATTCCGCTCTTCAGCCCGTATATTCAGCGGTATTTACGCGATCGCAACATGACGGTGACCCATCACCTCAATGAAGAACTGCTGCAGCACGCCAGGGAAGACGGCCTGACGGCCAACGTTGCGGCCGAGATCCACCAAGCCGTGACCGAGATTGCCGATACAGGTGCCGATATGATTGTCTGTACCTGCTCGACCATCGGCGACCTGGCCGAGCAGACCCCGGCCGTTACAGCAACCGTGATCCGGGTCGACCGGCCGATGGCCCGGGCTGCGGTTGCCTTCCCGCAGATCCATGTGCTCGCCGCCCTGCCTGACACCCTCGAGCCGACGATGGCGCTGTTAAGAAGCACTGCAAAAGCCGCTGGCAGGGAGCCCAAGATCAGCACGGCCGTGGTGCCCCAAGCCTGGCAATCCTATCAGGCCGGCGATCAGAGAGGCTATGCCGCGACCATTGCCCGTTTCATCCGCGAAAACTGCCAGGGGCTTTCCGGCGCCCTGCTGCTTGCCCAGGCCTCGATGGCCCCGGCCGCTCAGCTGGTCCGGGGGCGACAAGCCGGACAAATCCTGACCAGCCCGGAGCTATGCCTGCGCTACCTGGCGTCACTCCCTATGGTGTCAGCGCATAAGGAGGCCGCGCATGATTAATTCCAGCCTGATTCAGGAGGCGGGGTCTGTTGCTTTTATTCAGGGGGTTGGGATCATCGCCTTTGTGATCGGGGCAACGGCATTTCTGCACCAGGACGACCGCAAGTTTCGTCTCCACTTAATGCTGTTTCAGATCATTTTATGCAGTCATTTTATATTGATGGGCGCCATGACCGCCGCTTTCGGCTGCGGGATCAGTGCGCTGAGAAGTTACGTCTCGACCAAGACGGACTCAAGCACCATGATGTGGCTGTTTATCACCCTTTTGTGGCTGACGGGGGCACCCAGCGCGCATCATGCCTATGAGCTCCTGACCCTGTTCGGCGCCTCTGTGGCCACCTGGGGGTTATTTAAGGCGCAGGGCATTCAACTCAAGCTCATGATCTTATTCAATTCATTTTGCTGGCTGACCCATAACCTGCTGCTGGGGTCGATTGGCGCCACCTTGATGGAAATGACCTTTATCGGGATGAACTTATTCTCCATTGCCAGGATGCTCAGAGCCCGAAAGTCCCTGGAGGCTGAGCGCTCCTGATCCTGAAAGCAGACGTCTGGGTCAAATGTGATGTTTACCAAGCTGGCCGCTCAATGCTCCGCATCGCGTCCGATAGCCGGCGCCACTGGTGGGTGGCGCCGGTCAGGCAGGGCCGAGATTTCAACGCCCCACCGAGCCCTTCAGGTCTTAGTCATAGCTCAGACCATAACCAAACGGGTACAACGTCTCCGCCGGCGCATAGCCCGGTGCATCAGACGCCTGATTGATGATCGCTTGGGCACTGTTGGCGAGCGCAAACGGCAGCTTGCCGCTCGGGCTGAACTTGCCGGTGATCACATCCATCAAGGCCTCATCCCGGGAGCCGAACGTCGCCAAAATTGCCCCGGCGTTTTTCAGGCCACTGGCCTCATCCATCACGAACGGCTGACGGAAATACACAGACAACACGGTTTTATCGGCACCGACTTCGCTCATCACCGCCTTGATTTCATCCAGAGACGGGCTGATTTCCCAAGTATTGGCCTGCGCCATACTGGTGAAATCGAGTACATCCACTTCCGCGAAGTCCGCACCACCGAAGACCAGCAAGCCGGTGTCCTTATTGGTGACCCGAACCCGGATCAGCGCATAGTCATGACCGGCCGCGCTCGGCCGAGTATTCAGATCCGCAGCATCCCCGACCGTGACCTCCTGATAGCCATATTGCTCTGCAACCCCTTCATTCATCCCCAGGGTATAGAGTTTCTTATCCGCGGCCTGTTCGCTGGCCGGCAACGGCAACAGCGCATTCTGGTTTTCAAGCAAGACGATCGACTGACGCTGAGCCTGGTTCGCGGCTTGCTGGAATTGCTCATTGCCGACAATATCATTGGCACGCGTCGCGTCGACATACGGGTTTTCAAACAGTCCCAGCTCGAACTGGACCTTCAGCAGACGCTTGACCGACTCATCGATTCGCGCTTCCGAAACCAGTCCCTGCTTGACCACACTGAGGATATCCGCATTTTTGTGGAAACCGGAGAACACATCGGTCCCGGCATCCATCGCGGTCTGGAACAGTTGGTTCTTAGTCTTATCCTGCAGTCCCCAAGCCCGGTTATTCTGAACCGTTTGCGCATCAGGCAGGCCGACATTCGGCTCATTGATAATTCCGGTGTCCGAGTTGATCACCCCGGTAAAACCCAGCTCTTTGCGTAATAAGTCATCCAGAATCCCTTTGGAAAACGCAATACCGACGTTTCCGGCCGGTGTGCCGACACTGGTGCTGTAAGCGTTATAAGGAACCCGGACAGTGTCCTGGACCCGGTCAGAGACCACATCGGCCAACGACCAGTCATTGTTGGTGTTGCTATCGGTTCCGACATACAAATTGGTCCCATCCGGCGCACGGGTCTCTCCCTGCCCCAGATCCGACACCGCCGCCGACAACCCCGTAGTACGGCATCAGGGCCGCAACGCCAGCCTCAATGGCCGCTTTGAACGGTTTAACATGGTAGTCGAAATTTCCGCTCGGGTAACTCTGATGCTGACCAGCCAGGTAGTGCGGATCCAGTCCCAGGAACTGCGGGCCACCACCGGGGAAGTGCTTCATGGTCAGCACAATACTGTTGGCATCAACCTGCTTGCCCTGCAGGTTCTTGACCAGGGCGGTCATGATCTCAGCCGCCAGATCAGCATCCTCGGTGAAGGTTTCATGCACCCGATACCAGCGCGGCTCGGTCGACAAATCGGCCATGTAACCGTACATGCCGCGCAGGCCAATAGCTTTCCATTCGGTATTCATGATTTCGGCAAACTCGCCGATCAGCGACATATCGCCCTCACCGAGGGCAGCGGCAGCCAGACCTGCCTCTTTCGGCCATTCAGAGAACGCCCCCGCAGCGACGTTAATCCCCGGCTTGGCATTGGGATCGTTATGGTTACGGGCATTGGATTTAAACAGCGCCGGGATCCCCAGACGGGTATTTTCACTCAGCTCCTGCACGGCGTTCATATACAGCGCTGCTTCGAAAGGAGAGATCGGCGCACTGGCACGCCCATCAATCGTCGCCCCCGACGGCGCACGCTCTTCAGGCGTCATGGCACTCAGCTCGGCCGAAGTCAGGATCGGGTTGCGGAAGATAAAGCGATTCATCTTCTGCTGTGCGATGTAATCGAGGTGGGTGTCGTTCACCTGGCCATAAGCACCGGCATTCATGGTATCTATCAGCATCATGCCGACTTTCTCTTCGAGGCTCATCTGCGCGACCAGGTCGTTGACCCGCACATCCACGGATTGTCGCCAGTCCTCATAAATGTCGAGCGCACCGTTTTTATTCAGATCCTTAAACAAATAGCCGTCAACATTCATGATTGTCGCAACACGAGCCGACAGCGCCGGCTGCACCCACGTTGTTTGGTCATCGTCACTGTCACAGCCGGCAAGCAGCACCGCCAGTGCCACCGGGGTCATCCTTAAAAGGGACTTCAT